>CALBPO010000069.1 GCA_937899295.1 uncultured Opitutia bacterium | reverse complement strand
AGGGATGTTGGTGAGTGTGCGTCACTGAACCAGAGTCCTTCGTTGGCAAGCGCATCGAGTGTTGGGGTTGGCGCCAAAGCAGGTTGACCTGTTCGCTCTTCGTGATGGCGTCCAATATCGCCCAAGCCGAAATCGTCAGCCATGATGAATAAAATATTGGGGCGATCGACTGCTCCAAGAAAAGCAGAGATAAGTAAGTAACTTAAAATGTTAAATATACGAATTTTCATGTAGTCTAGAAAGTGAAATTATAACACAACATAAGCTCCATGTAAGCATTTGCCTTACATAAGATACATTCAGTGACTTTACTCGTGCAATGCTAAAGGATCGATATAGCCCAAAACCCTCCAACACATAATCCAGAAAATGATGCCCGCATTTTTCGCACTCTTGTTCCTTGGACTACTCAGTCTTGGCACACCTCTAGAGGCGAGTGTCCCTCCATTTCAACACGGTGATCGCGTTGCCTTCATTGGCGATTCGATCACGCACGGCGGTCGCTATCACGCGGATATTTATTTATATCACGCAACGCGCTTCCCTAATCACCCGTTTGTTGCTCACAATTGCGGCATTGCAGGTGATACCGCTCCGGGAACTAATCTCCGCTTCGAAGCTGACATTGCTGTCCACCGCCCAACTGTTGCCACCATTATGCTTGGCATGAACGACGCATATGCATGGGCATTTGACCCCTCACTTGCGCTCCAGGAGAAGATCAGTGCACAAGCGAGTTCGTATGATCATTATACGCAAGCAATGGATCAAATGGCCACAACACTGACAGAAATGGACTGTCGCATGGTTTTCATTAAACCATCGATCTACGACCAAACAGCTGTACTTGATCAAAAGAATCTAGTAGGCAAAAACGACCAACTCGGACGCTTTGCAGAATACATCGATGAACTCGCCATAAAATACGGCGCTTCAGTAGTGGACTTCCATACCCCGATGAGCGTCATCAATCACGTGATTCAAGTGTCCGATCCGAGTGCCACTATTGTAGGCGCTGATCGTGTGCACCCTGGCATTCCTGGACATCTAGTGATGGCCTACCATTTCCTCAAAGCGCAGAATATGCCAACATACGTGTCCGCCATACAACTCGATGCCAGCGAAGGTGGAAAAATTCTCCAGTTACGTAATTGCGAAATCCATGGCGACCTTGTCGCGACCTCCAATCAGTTAAGTTTCAGCGCAACAGAGAAAGCACTCCCCTTCCCGCTGAGTCCTGCACAACTAAAAGGCTTAGACTGGGTGCCCTTTCAACATGAGCTGAATCGGCAAGTGCTCGCGGTAGACAATTTACCAAGAGGTAAATACGAATTAAGAATCGATGCCATTAAGGTTGGTGAATATTCTTCTGCAGAGCTTAAAATAGGTATTGAGCTCAGCGCGAATCCAGCCACTCCGCAATACAATCAATCACTCAGAGTCAAAGCACTTCAAGACCAGCAACTCAAAGCGACCAGTAAGCTCCGCACAATCGCCCTCGTCCGCCACAGTATGATCAAAAAAATCAAGCCAGCTGTCTCCGAGAAAGATCATGCCGCATTGACCATCGCGCTGGCCACTCACCTAAACAAATCGAAAGGTGAGCCGTGGTATAAGTATCTAAGGCAACAGGCCGACGCTTACCTCAAAACCATCCAAAACGAAGACACATATAAACAAGAAGAAGTGCAATGGATGCAAAAAATGTGGCAGCAGAATCAACCGAGCAGACACTCATGGCAGTTAAGGAAGATCCCCTTAGGATCGTGAACTGCAAAAAGTTTTGTTCTTAACTAGTTGCAGGGAACAATATCGAATCCGTATCTCATCCGCATCATATTCAATATACATGGAGTCCCTTAATTTTGGAAGCGCCTAGTCCCGTCAAGACTCCTTCTATGCTCTTCGATTGTAATTACTTTAAAGTGCCTGTTTAATACGACTGTAATAACGCGAGTCTTCTAGGAAATTAAACATTTTGTCAAACCCTGCGCGAGTAGCTGGGTCTACCTTTAAGCGCTTAACTAAACTCGTCAGGGTCTCTTCTTTTGAAAGTGACTGCATACTAGGCTCTTTGTGATTCAGAATATTCGAATAGGCATTTCCGCTAAAGCGCACCGTCTCCTGGTTAATTGGCTTTTGATACTTCCAAAGCCCCATGCCGCTACCATCCCAAGTGCCCTGATAGATCCGAGCAAGGCCAGTCGTGTAAAAAAGGTTATCTCG
>CALBPO010000068.1 GCA_937899295.1 uncultured Opitutia bacterium | reverse complement strand
AGCTGCCCATGCTCTTGTACGGCGTAATGCCACGCGGTCGCCGCGTAGGCGTGTCGCTTGGTGCTGAAAGCTTATACGCGGGTTACCAGGGAAATCTTGGCTAGGGTGATTGGCAACGATCCAATGCAGAGCTCGATATGGGAGCGGCCATTCGTGGAGCACCTCTGCCTCGGCAGGAAGATTAGCATAGAGCGCTCGGGTGATTGCTAAAATGGCGCGACCCGAATAACCTTTGAGCCATAGGTAGTGGCCGTAGCTCAAGGCAGTGAGGTAGAAGGCTTCAATGTTGCCGCCGCGCAGTTCCCTTAGGCTGCGGTAGCTCATTTCAGGTTCGGGAGGTGGAAGGTATGGGCAGAAAGGGATCGACATAAGGTAAAGAGCGAGCTGGCTCGCACCCGCATTAAATTTCTCAGTGGCGTAGACGCGAGTAAGTTCGCATGCTAACTTCCAAAGAATTACGCAGCATCTGCTGGAGAATCTTTAGACGGTCCTGCCTTAGATTCGTCAATCTTTTCAGCTTTACGAAAATGTAGTTTGGGCTTTATGCGGCCTTCGACCACTGCACGATTGATGACGACTTTCTCGACGTTTTCGGTCTGTGGGAGCTCATACATCACATCGAGCATGATGCGTTCCATAATGGAACGAAGTGCGCGGGCACCAGTCTTAAGCTCAATCGCTTTTTCAGCGATTGCGGCTAGTGCGTCGCGCGTAAAATGAAGAGCGGCACCTTCCATCGAAAAGAGTTTGCTATATTGTTTAACCAGCGAGTTCTTGGTATTTTGGAGAATGTGTTCGAGGTCGGAGCGGGAAAGCTCGTCGAGCACGGCGAGCATGGGGAGGCGGCCGATAAATTCGGGAATCATACCAAAGTGCACAAGGTCCTCCGGTTGCGTCTCGCGGAGTAATTCGCTGAGTGGCACCTCGTTTTGGTGGCGGTTGCGCTCGGTATCAAAGCCCATCGCCTTGGATCCGACACGGCTCTGCACGATTTTATCGAGGCCAACGAATGCGCCACCACAGATGAAAAGAATGTTGGAAGTATCTAGCTGAATATACTCTTGGTTAGGATGCTTGCGACCACCTTGCGGTGGAACGTTACAGACGGTGCCCTCCAGAATTTTGAGAAGGGCTTGTTGCACTCCTTCGCCCGAAACGTCACGGGTAATAGACACGTTATCCGTCTTACGGCCGATCTTATCGATCTCGTCGACATAGATGATGCCGCATTCGGCCTTCTTTACATCGTATTCGGCGGACTGGAGGAGACGAAGGACGATGTTTTCCACGTCTTCGCCGACGTAGCCGGCCTCCGTCAATGTGGTCGCATCGGCGATTGCGAAAGGTACATCGAGCATCTTGGCCATGGTGCGGGCGAGTAATGTCTTACCACTACCGGTAGGGCCCAAAAGAAGGATATTGCTCTTCTCG
>CALBPO010000067.1 GCA_937899295.1 uncultured Opitutia bacterium | reverse complement strand
CCTCGCTAGACCATCGGCAATTGGCCGGTTTTGATTATAAAGTGCGGTGACGGAGTGGCCACGGCGGACGGCGGCCTGCGCATATGCATGGCCGAGGAGTCCGGAGGAACCAGTGAGTAAAATCTTCATAATTACTTAAGCTTTGTTTTGTTGCAATCGAGTTTAAGGGAGGCAAGTTCAAAGAGTCTTATAATGAACTACGCTGAACTCGCGAATGCTGGTGTGCATGAACAGCCGGTCTATGAGCCCGGAAAACCTATTGAGTATGTTGCTCAGGAGTTTGGACTAGAGCCTACCCAGATTGCTAAACTCGCCTCGAATGAAAATCCGTTTGGAGCCTCGCCGAAGGCGATGGCGGCTGCGCAGGCTTCGCTGAAGAGTGCGCATCTATATCCGGATGGTGCTTGTGGTCAACTGCGGTCGGCGATCGCTGGAGTTCGAGGCGTGGACGAGGGCACCATTATCGTAGGTAACGGCTCAAACGAGATCATAGAACTTCTGGGACACGCGTTTCTGCGCCCTGGGCTAGAAGTGGTCATGGGTGAGCAGGCCTTCATTGTTTATAAATTGGTCGCTAAGCTTTTTGGTGCGACTCCGGTTGAGGTGCCTATGCAAAATTTTGGTCATGACCTCAAAGCAATGCGTGCGGCGGTCACGGATCATACGCGACTGTTGTTTGTGGCCAGTCCGAACAATCCGACCGGTATGGCGAATACGGAAGCTGATCTAATCGAACTGGCAGAGTCGTTGCCAGAGCATGTGATTCTTTGTTTGGATGAAGCCTATGCTGAGTATCTTGAAAGCGCACCAGATCTACGTGGACAAATAGCGGCTGGACGAAAGGTTGTATGCCTGCGAACTTTTTCCAAGATTTACGGATTGGGCGGCTTAAGGGTCGGCTATGGCTACGGCGACCCTAGACTGATCCAGTTGCTACAACGTGTGCGTCAACCTTTTAATGTGAGTTTAGTGGCTCAAGCGGCGGCGACAGCGGCGCTGAGTGATCACAAATTTGTCGATATGTGCCGCTCAGCCAACGAATCAGGACGGAAGCAGCTTGTCGAGGGCATGAAAGCGCTAGGCTACGCGACGATTGGTGGTCAAGCGAACTTTGTGCTTTCCAAGGTTGGCGATAGCGGGGTGTTTTTTAAAGCGCTTCAGCAAAGGGGTATCATTGTGCGACCTTTGACGCCTTATGGCATGTCAGAATTTGTCCGGATTACCATCGGGACGGTGGAAGAGAACGAGCGCCTGCTCGAAGCGACTGGTGAGATCACGCAATGTTCATAAGCTTCTGTTTAATTATGAGTGACGCTTGGATTAGTTTTTTAATTTCATTTGCAGCGGTCGGGCTGATGCTTGTACTGCACGCCTTTTTGGTAATGTGCGAGATCAGCCTTGTGAAGTTTCGCTATCGAAAACCCAGTGAGGAGCAACTGGATGAGTTAAAGCACCTGCCAGGCGTGGCGCGCTTGATCGATAATAGTGATCAGACGGGGCGAGTTGTACGTTTTAGTAAGACACTTTGCACGGTGGCGGTGGGACTTCTACTAATGCCGCTGGTCACTGATTTTTTTAGCCTTTTTGACCTAGCGGCTGCGCCAGATAGGTGGATTGTGGTCCTAGTTTCGTTTACCTTGGCGGTTTCCGTTCATTTTTTCTTTGCTGAGATTTTCCCGCGTGGTCTGGCAATGCGTGACCCGTCCAAGGCGATTCGCCGTTCTTATCGTATTCTGCTGACCTTTCAGTTTTTGACCTTTCCGATCATGTTGTTTTTCCGCATGCTAAAGAAGTTTCTCTATCGCCGTATCGGTGTAGATGTCGATGACGAACTAAATCCCCTAGACGTGGATGTGCAAATACGTGCAATGGGTGAAGATAGCAGCCATCTTTCGGGTGTGATTCGAAAGATTGTGAACCGTACATTGCAAATGCAGGAGCTAGTGGTGCAGGATATTTTGCTGCCGCGTAGTCAAGTGGTCGTTTGCGATCTAGATCTAGATATTAAAGAAAATCTGGAAGCCATGAAGTCGGCTGGGCATACTCGCTATCCGCTCTGCCGTGGTGATCTCGATGACTGCCTCGGATTGATCCATATTAAGGATATTTTCCGTTGGCGTGAGCCAGTTTCAGAAATTGATTTGATGAAGCTTAAGCGTAATGTTGCGGTTTTTCCTCTTGAGACCCCCCTTGAGGAGGCTCTTGAACGGATGTTGCGTGCGAAGTTTCACATGGCACTTGCTGTCGATGAGTTTGGGGGTAACGTCGGTGTGATCACTTTGGAGAGTATACTTGAGGAGCTCGTGGGCGAAATTCAGGACGAATTCGACAGCGAAGATGAGCAGATCGTAGTGCTTGGCGATGGACGACGTTTTCGGATCTCAGGGCTGGCGCCCATCCACGATATCGAACAGGAGCTGGAGATCGAAATTGACAATGAAGAGGTCTCTACCTTTGGAGGTCTGATTACGGGCGAGCTTGGCCACATCCCGGAGCCGGGCGAGCGGCTCAACTGCTATGGCCTCAGTATCATTGTAGACGATGTCGACGGGCGTCGCGTGATAGCCGCAACAGTTGAGTTAGCTCAATCCTAGTGAGTAGGATCAGATTGCCTTGCTCAGATCTGTAAGTTAGGAAGAGTCTACGACCTTTCGCGAAGGATCGCACTCAGCTGAAGTAATAGGCTCTGGCGATCCGGTGTGAAGATGAAGCGATCACTGCCCAGTTTATTGTAGGCTTCTGTCAAGAGTTCTATCTGAGGACGGCGCATTTGAAGATAGCGTGAGAGTAAACGACTTAAGTCTTCTGTATTGCCAAGGGAAAGCTCTGAGCGAATTAGTTCTGAAAGAATCTTTTGATTGGTCGGAGTCTTTTGATAGGCGATCGTCAGTATTTTACGTGCTTGCTGGTCGCGATCAATGCTAGTGAAGCGACGAGACACTGCCATGTAAGTTTGCGGTTGGTTGCCCGCTCCGTCGATAAAGTCTTGGAGGTAAATTTCGCCTAAGTCTGGGCGATTGATACCATAGGAAGCGACGGCGCGTAGACTGCTAAAGATCGCCCAACGCGGGGTTAGCCAGTCAGGGCGTTCCTTAAGGAGTTCTTCGGAGAAGTCGAGGGCTCCTTGATAGTCTTTATCGACCAGATGGGCTTGGATTAGCAAGAGCGCGAAGGCGTCGATTGCGAACTCGTTCTCAAGCGCTTCCTCGTAAGTACGGCGAGCAAGGTCGATGTTACCGGTGTCTGCTGCGAAGTTAGCGAGGGATTGGAGTGCTGGTTCATCATTACGAAACTGTTGAAGCATCCGTTGTGTTTCGAGTTGCTCGCGCTCAAAGTCCTCGGATTGGTTGTAAATATAAAGCAGTTCGAGGCGTGGCGCTGCGCTGAGTGGGTCGCTCACGTTACGCAGAATCGCATAGCGACGTGCTTCTTCGATTTCGCCTAGCTCTCGGTGATAACGACTTAGTTGCATGAGAAGGGGCTCCGAATTTGG
>CALBPO010000066.1 GCA_937899295.1 uncultured Opitutia bacterium | reverse complement strand
GGGGTCTGTGTGCGGCGGCCGTGCACGACGTCTTCAATGAGGTGAGCGGCCCACTGCAGTGGCAGGAGCTGGTGACAGCCGCCAACGAGCGGATTGTCTACGCGCCGCGCATGCCACCAACCCGGAGAACCTTAGACTCAAAGAAGACTCATTTACGGATATCACTTCGTGGAACGAGGACGATGGTCCGGACGCGCTCGCGTTCTTGGCCACTGCGACGCTTGCCAAGCACAGCTCCTTCGACGCGATTATCTGCATCGGCGTCGTCATTGCAGGCGACACCAATCACCATGAAATAATCGCTGATAGCACCGCCACCGCCCTACTCGATCTGAGCATTGCCAAAAAAGTCCCAGTGATTAATGGTATTCTCGTCGTCAAGAATCTAGCCCAAGCCCAAGCTCGCGCCGGCGACGAAATCAATCGTGGCAAAGAATTTGCCCAAGCCGCCCTTGAAATGGCACAATTTACAAAAAAATGGAAGACGAAGTAAAACCAGTTAAACGCGGCACACAACGCCGTGAAAACCGCATGGCTGCGGTGCAATTTCTCTATCAATGGGAGCTCAACAAGCCCGAGCAGCTGAATGATGCCTTGCGCGTATTCATCGAATCGCAAGATCAGGAGCGCGACTACTACGCCTTTGCCGAAGAACTTATCCACGGCACAATTGATCACATCGAAGCTGTCGATTCGGAGATCAATGCTCACGCTGCCAACTGGACTTTTGAGCGTATTGCAAAAGTCGACCTCTCAGTGCTGCGACTCGCAATCTATGAGCTCCTCCAGCGCCGCGACATTCCTCCTATTGTGAGTATTAATGAAGCGATCGAACTGGGGAAAATCTATTCCAACCCGGACTCAAAGCGCTTCATTAACGGCATACTCGATCAAATGAAAAACAAGATCGACCGCCCTCTTCGCTCTGCAGCCGATTAAGTATATATAAACATGCGCGGACTCTTTAAAAAGTTCAAAGACGGTCTCAAGCGACAGACACCTACCTTCCAGAAAGCCTTTAACGGTATCTTCGCGGCAGGTAAGCTCGACAACGAGGCCATCGAAGAACTCGAAGAAGCTCTCTACACCGCTGACTTCGGACACGAAACAGTGGAAGAAATCATCGATGAAATCAAAGCGGCCTACAAAGCTGACAAGGAAATGCGCGGTGAGGATGCCGCCAAAATAGGTGCAATCGTGCTCGCCCGCGTGCTTGAAGGTGCTGAAGGTAAAGTCGAAGTTGGACAGCATAAACCGGAAGTCATTTGTCTGGTAGGCGTCAATGGTTCCGGCAAGACCACCACTTCGGCCAAGCTAGGCCAACTGTATCAGAATGAAGGATATAGCTTACTACTAGGAGCCTGTGACACTTTC
>CALBPO010000065.1 GCA_937899295.1 uncultured Opitutia bacterium | reverse complement strand
GTCCCACGTAGCGAGTCTGGAGAAAGTTTTCAAACTCCTCCGCCTGCATGATTGTACTGAGGATGCAATGCTTTTGTTCCTTCGTGAACCGAGGGATGAAACATTCGGGCTCGATCCTTGCCTGAATCCAACGGCGCTTGGGCGTCTCTTGGATGTGAATATACTCCGCGCCAATCGTATGGCAGTAAGTCTTTTCGAGTCGCTCGATTAAATCGCGAAGAGGCATCTCTGTGCCGCCTAGGTAGTTGCCAGTATGAAAAACCAAGTCGAGGTCAGACTCATCAAAACCCAGTCGCTCCAATGTTAGGCGTGGATTAGTTGGGACATCTTTGGTTAAAGGATTAAAAGCCGCTATAGTATGCCCAATGGAACGATAAGCGTAAATCAGACCTATGGCACGGGCCTGCCGAGTCGCATCGCTGTCCGCAAGCGTAGGTGACACATTGCCGATGTCCGCATCACTGCAATGGTCTTCACTGGCCAAGGCGAAGCCCGCAAAGAATGCCCGCCACTCCTCGTTAAGATTCTCGGGGCACTTGCGCCAGATCTCGTAATTTTGGTCGATCAAATCGGCGTTCCAGCGATTTGCAATTGTTGAGTGATTCATGAATGTGGGGTGTGCAAAGTTCCAGATGGACGATTACGTTACACTTATTAGCAAAGCAAATCATTACGCAATAATTTCCCCTTTATTCGAGATACTAATACTGGATGCGCAAAAGAGATGCGCCTTGAATGGATCTTATCTTGATATCAAGCATTTATACAGCTTACACCTAGCTTGGTTTCACAAAAAGTATACGAGCCCTGTAGCTTTAATGAAGAGACATCATGCGGGCAAAGTTAGCCCCAAGCAGATTGCTTAAGTGCGATTCGCTAAGACCTGATTCTTCTCGAATCGCTCTTAAATATCTCATCATTTCTGGACTCTTTTCGAGACGGGGAAAGATGCGTAGGGGGTAATCGGAGCCAAAGATTAACTTATCGATCCCGACCAGTTCGACCATCTGCTTAAAAATTCTCATATTGTAGAGGAGGGGACTTGCCGCGCAGTCGTAGTAAACATTTTTAAGTGTCTTACGTAACTTTGGATTTTGTTCAAAAAAGGCGAGCCCTCCACCCCAGTGCGCAAGAATCAGTTTCAAATCTGGCTCCGTCTCAGCCAAATGCACAAAGTCCTGTAGAGGCGTCGGTATCGATCTAGGATGATTGTGTCCTGCAGTTTCAGTCGCATGGCAATTAATAGGCCAGTCGTTTTCGACGCACCATCTTGCCATTGCTTGCCAATGAAGGCCTGCTCTATCAAAATCTTGTACACCCATGTGAAGTTCTCCCACGCCTCGAAATCCCATACTCTTTGCGGCTTCGAGTTGGTCGATGACATTCTCGTTCGGATAAATCGCGGCAAAGCCAATCAAGCGCTTGGGCGCTGCCTGCATCCATTTAGCCATCGCTTCATTGTGCCATCGGCATGTTGACTCATGCTCCCAATACCATCCAAGGAGCACCGCCTGATCGACGCAGGCTGCATCCATAGAGAGGAGCATAGAGTCCAGGTCACTCCAGCCTTGAATACTAGGACGATCGGGCGGCGAAACGAGCTCCGACCAGTGAGACTCTCTGTGCACCCGTGCCCAAGCCCGTGGGTCGGTCACGAGCTCCGAGGGATAGGCATGCGTATGGCAATCGATTATCATAGCATCTGAGCTTGTCTTAATTCACCCAGACTAAGACCTGTTAGACAAGGCAAGCCCAAAAGATAGAACAAATACAACAACATTTGCAAACTAAGCAAAACCAATTAAATCTCAGCTGAGATGCCTGAGCTCGCCGAAGTCGAATATTATCGTAAGCAATGGCAACCCGCCATTTCACAGAACATCACCGCAGTTTGCCTTGACGCATCAAAACGAGTATTCCGAGGCCTTGATCCGGAAGCACTACGGCGTGGGCTCTTAGGCGAGACATTTACTGCTTCCGCGACTCACGGTAAACAGATGTGCTTTCGTTTTGGCACAAAACACTGGCTCGGCGTCCATTTGGGAATGACCGGTAAGACGCACATCTTTAAGCCTAGCGAAACGCCCGATAAGCACGACCATCTAGTGCTTCACATGAGCAGCGGCGCTTCGCTTGTATTTACCGATCCGCGGATGTTCGGACGCATACTTTACTCCAATACCAAAAATAAACCTTCCTGGTGGGCGATGCTACCGCCCGAAATCTTATCGTCTGATTTTACTCTAGAATATGTTAGCCGCTTTTTAGAACGTCGAAGCAAATCGCCGATCAAAGCCGTGCTACTCATGCAGGTGACTTTTCCGGGAGTGGGCAACTGGATGGCGGATGAAATACTTTGGCGTAGTCGCATCCATCCAAAAATTATGGCTGGAAACTTGAGCACGTATAAGCGCAAAAAGCTCTACCGGCGCATCCAGGAAGTCAGCCGTGATGCACTTAAAGTAATCGGATCTGACTGGAGCACCCCTCCAGACCATTGGCTCTTCAACCACCGCTGGAAGGATGGCGGCTCATGTCCACAAACAGGCGCACCACTTAAACGCGAAAAAATAGGAGGCCGCACTACCTGCTGGTCGCCTCAGTGGCAAGGGCTGTGATTTTATTAAGAGGCCTTTTCATTTATCGGACCCTCCTGTAAAACCAATACAGCTGTTCAAGCATATTTAGTTTGTCTAAAATGCGCAGATACACATTTAACGCATTTTTTGTTCGCGCCTAACTCAAGTGTTTCTGCAAAATAAAATCTTGAGTGCATCTGAACAGTTAAAACCAAACCTCTACCTTGTAGGATTCATGGGCGTTGGTAAGTCGGCTTTTGGTCGAAGGGCAGCACGCGAATTAGGTTTGCGCTTTATTGACTCTGACTATCAGATCGAGAAGGAGCAGGGCAAAAAAATTCCTGAAATTTTCGCAAACGAAGGGGAGTCGTATTTCCGAAATTTAGAACGTCAATTTATTGAAAGTGGTCACCCTGAAACGGGCTGCGTCGTTTCCCGTGGTGGTGGCCTCTTCGTCGACCCGGGAATGAAGG
>CALBPO010000064.1 GCA_937899295.1 uncultured Opitutia bacterium | reverse complement strand
TAAGTACCAGCTTCAAATTCCTTGAACTCAGTGTAGGTTTCTCTCAAAGCGTATGGAGACTGCTCTTTTTCTCCTTGAATTTTTTCGCAGTTATCAGGAGCAAAAATGTCGCCAAGTTTTGGATCTTTTACTTTAATGAATTTGACATCTACTCTTCTTGTGTAATCGTTCAAAGTAAACTCTGAATTACCATCTGCCTCTTCAGCTCTGCAATCCTTTTGTGAGACAGCAAAAGTGGAGCGTTTCGACGAATGCTTGAATGTTCAATCAGATGTTGATCTGCTTCATGTTCAACAAGCGACAACAGGTTTTGATGACGTTTTGATTTGCCTTTATGCGCTGTTATGATGATCACGGCCACGTTCAGTGAACCAGCCAATTCACGCAATTGATTCAGAATTCGACGCATCAAACAACGCGCTTCATGATCACCAACTTGTCGCTCCACCAATCGTCTGCGTCGGCCTCTGGCACCAGCTCCATTATGATGAGGCCTCCAGTCGTGCTTACTCGCAAAGCCTGTCCAGAATCTGGAATACCTAAGTCCCCAGCCTGAACAGCCATCACGGAAGCTAGAAAATTGAGGTCTCCATTCAGAAGCCTCACGAGCTTTTTTATTACTGACATAGCGGTGCGGCATACGACCGCCGCGACGTTTGAGACGCTCGGAGACTTTCTCTGGGTCGAAGACAGGTTTGGGGAGTTCCATGGCTTCAGCTAGGTAGGCCAACACATCAGCCTTGATGGTCGGGGCATCGTCCGTAATGTTATAAACATCTGATGCAGCCTCTCCGTAGAGCGCGGCACAGATCGCTGAAATAATATCTTCGAGATGAATCATATTCATCGCATAATCACCTGAGCCAGGAATTTCGCCCTTCGCTTCCCTTATTTGATTCAATAAAAAATGCCTTCCTTCCCCATAAATTCCGGCGAGGCGGAGCACATACCATTTCGGCAAAATATCGGATTTAGCCAGCATCACTTCTGATTCCACAAGCAACTGCCCTGTCGCTGGAGCACCGCTCGTGTCAGCGCTTTCGTCAATTAGCAGCCCATCATCCTGCGGATAGACGGAGGTGCTACTTGTGTAAACGTAGCTGCGAATCGACTGTGACTTTGCCCACTCGAGAATTGAGCGCTGCCCATCCACGTAAGACTTCTGATAACCCGCAAGACCCCCACCCGCCGAACTTACACAATTGACGACTGACTCATAGCGTCCTTCGACACGCTTATGCCAATCATTCGAATCAAGATCGCCCTCGATCACCTCGATAGCTGCCTGGTCGTAAGCGGTTTTCAGTTTCGCTCCCATTTTACGCAAGTCCGCCGCTTTCTCTGCGTTACGGGTCAAAGCCCCCACCTTCACTCCTTTGTTGAGTAAATGCTTCGCCAGCGCGGTGCCCAAGTAGCCACAGCCAAAGATGATCACTGATTCGGGGAGTTTTCGGGACTTTATCATTTTTTAGTTCCAGTGCTTGTCGTTTGCAGTCGACTCAGCCAAGATTCACTCACAATGCAAACCGCACAACCAGAAAAAGTCCGTGCCTATCTGCTCGATCTACAAGATCGCATCTGCAGCGCGCTGGAATCCGAAGACCGGAAAGCCACCTTCCTTGAAGATAGCTGGAAGCGGGAAGAAGGTGGCGGCGGGCGCTCCCGCGTGATGGAAGGCGGCCAAGTTTTTGAAAAAGCAGGCATCAATTTTTCAGATGTTCTAGGTAATCAACTCCCTGCCTCAGCCACCGCCAAGCGACCACAGCTCGCTGGTGTTAACTTTCGCGCGATGGGTGTTTCGCTTGTCGTGCATCCGAGCAATCCTCACGTGCCGACCACGCACATGAACGTACGCTACTTCTACGCTGAACCGAAAGACTGCGAGCCAATCTGGTGGTTTGGCGGAGGCTTTGACCTCACGCCCTACTATGGTCAACGCGAAGATGCAATCCATTGGCACCAAACCGCCCGCACCGCTTGCCAAGCCTTCGGCGATGCGCACTACCCAAAGTTTAAACAAATCTGCGACGAGTATTTTTACCTTCCCCACCGCCAAGAGCCACGTGGGATCGGTGGCATCTTTTTTGACGACTACTCCGAGGGCGGCTTTGAAGAAGCTTTCGCTTTTATGCAATCCGTCGGTGACCATTTTTTGCCTGCCTACCAGCCTATCGTCGCCCGACGCAAAGCCAAGGATTACACTGAGGCGCAACGCCAGTTCCAGCTCTACCGCCGAGGCCGCTACGCTGAATTCAATCTAATCTACGATCGAGGCACCCACTTCGGTTTGCAATCCAATGGCCGCACCGAATCAATCCTCATGTCGCTACCTCCACTCGTCCGCTGGGACTACGACTGGCAACCCGAAGCAAACACGCCTGAGGCTGAACTCTACAAAGTCTATCTCAAACCACAAGACTGGGCGGATCAAACAATTCTCGATTCCTAATTTTTTTGTAATGACTCCTCGCCAACGTTTCCTCGCTGCAGCCCACCAACAAACTGTCGACCGTCCGCCAATTTGGCTAATGCGTCAGGCTGGACGCTACTTGCCTGAGTATCGCGAACTGAAGACGCAGTATGACTTTGTCACCATGGTGCGTACACCTGAGTTGGCTGCCGAAGTCACATTGCAACCCATGCGTCGCTTTCCACTCGATGCAGCGATTATCTTTTCAGATATCCTAGTCATTCCCGAAGCCCTCGGACAAGGCTACCATTTCCGCGATCAGGGTGGCATCGGGATGGACTACCTACTCGACACGAAGACTAAGATAGAAGCCCTGGATAATACCAAGATTACAGAAAATCTAAAATACGTAGCCGACGCACTGACCCTAAGCCGAAGTAAACTAGGCGAAGACACTGCATTGCTAGGCTTCTGCGGCTCTCCTTGGACGCTGGCATGCTATATGGTCGAGGGTGGCTCTGCTAAAGACTTCGTCAAAATCAAGCAACTCGCTTGGGATCAGCCCGAGCTTTTTGAGATGCTCATGCAAAAGTTAACCGATGGCATCGTTGAGTATCTCCACATGCAAATCGACGCCGGTGCGGACGCCCTGCAAATCTTTGACTCATGGGGCTCGATTTGCCCCTCCACGCACTATGAGGCTTGGTCGCTACGCTGGATTCATCATATCATTAAGGAACTCAAAGAGCGCGTGCCCGTGATCCTATACGCTAAAGGTATGGGACAAAAAGTGCCCGAGCTCATGCAAACGGGCGCGAAGATCCTCAGCCTTGATTGGACAATGAATCTTCGTAGTATGCGCCAAAGCATCGGTCACGGGGCAGCAGTACAAGGTAACCTCGATCCTGTTGTCCTAACGATGACTCCCGATATCACCCGCCGCGAAGCCCTGCGTGTGCTAGATGAGGCTGGCGATCAGCCCGGCTTCATTTTCAACCTGGGGCACGGCATGATCCCTAGCGCCAAGATCGAATGCGTTGAGGCGCTGATGGAAGTCGTCACTGGCCAGAAGAACGCGTAGTTGCATATTAGGCCCGCAGGCAGGGGTAAGAGTCGGGCCCTCGCCACCGCATTAGAGCGCTCACATGCGAGCAGGCCCACGATCAAAAAAACGAACTACGTCTTAGCTAGCGAGTTCCCCTCAAGTAGCATCGCCATCTTTGCGCGAAGCGATTGTACCATAGCTTCTTTATCAGTCGAATTTTCGGCAATACAGTTAACAATGGCACTGCCGACGACGACCCCATCGGCCGCTTGGGAGACGGTGCGAACGTTGTCAGCCTTGGAGATGCCAAAGCCAACCACAACTGGCATCTCGGTGTGTTGTTTGATTTGAGAAACGTTGCTAGCAATGCTGTCTGACAGAGAAGTTTGTTCTCCAGTCACTCCCTCGCGGGAGACGTAGTAGACAAAGCCAGTCGTTGCTTTACAGATTATTTCTAGCCGGCTTTCCGGTGTGGTAGGTGCTACTATGAAGACGGTCTTAAGATCGTACTTTTCGCAGGCTTCAAGGTGCTCGTCCGCTTCTTCTGGTGGTAAATCGAGCGTGAGAATACCGTCGAGACCAGCGGATTTAGCCTCAGCCACGTAAGTATCACTACCCTTTGCAAAAACTAGGTTATAATAGGTGTAGAAAACTAGAGGCACTTCGCTGAAATCACGAATAGCGCGGACGAGTTTAAGTACGTTCTTGCTGGTGCTGCCGCTTTCTAATGCGCGTTGGGCGGCGAGCTGATTGGTCAGACCATCCGCCAGGGGATCGGAAAACGGCACCCCGATCTCTAGCACGTCAACACCTGATTCAATTACAGCACGACAAGCTTCAACCGAGCTATCAAAGTCAGGGTCACCTGCGCAGAGGTAGCCGACAAAGACGGCACGCTTTTCTTCGCGAGCTATTGCAAAAGCCTTTTCGATCCGATTCATGAGAGAGTTTTTAGGTGGAAAATAAGAAGGTAAATATTCAAAAACACAAAGACAAGCTTCACACTTAAATGCCTAAACTTTAACAGATCGAAGCGCCCTAACTATTGCGAATGAGCGCCTTCTCGATTAGAGGCAGCATCTTTCCGCGACGGAAGAGCGTTACTTGACCAGTGCTACCGGAAACGACGATGCAAAGACAATCGACTGCTTGCGTGATGGAAGCAGCGGCGGCGTGGCGACTGCCGAAGCCGCTGGGTAGATCGTGCGTATAATCGGGAGCATGAATGAGTGAGCCTGCGGAAACAAGCACACCATCCCCTCGGATAATGAACGCGCCATCGATCGAAGAGAGTTCCTTAACCGTCTCATCCATGAAGGGATTGAGAATATTACGGTCCTCATCTTTATATCCATAGAATGGATTCAAAATGAGTGGCTTCGTAAATTCCGAAATGAGCTCAGAATTACCGAGTGTAAAAAGACAGCCAACGGGGTAACCTTCGCGACCTTCGACCGCTAGTTCGGTGGCGATAGCGAGCACACGCTCGATCACTTCGGGTTTCACGCTGACGGGCAGCATGTCGGACTTACTGGCGAGCGTAGTATCGAACTCGCGCTCGACGTCGACCACCGTAATACTATCGAACTGGTTGCTCTGCGGGAGACCCCCAATACAGCATAGGCGATCGGTACTGGAAAAAATTCCCCGAGTGAGGCCTATCAATACAGCACTGCGCAACTGTGAGAAACGATGATTGCTATACGCTCGAATCGGGATAACGGCATCAATTTCTTCACGCTCAGCCACAGCATCCGAGGTGCCGTGAGCGATGAGTACGGTCTTGAACGCCTTAAAGGTTTTGCCCACTTCGACTCCCCCTCCAAAGGTATCAGCAAAAACGAGCACCGAGGTACACTGAGCCCCTTTGGCAATCTTAGCGGCTTCGCGCAAGATAAGATTATTAAAACGGTTGTGACGACGGCGCGGCTTATTCTCTTCGCCCGCGAAGACTTGCTTCAGTTCTTTGCGAAAGTCTGTAATCTTAGTAGCGGCACGGAGCCGATCCATATGACTGTTGTCTTGGAAAACTCGCGCAAGAGAAGCGAGACTGAAGAGGTAGTTGCGCGCATTCTTTGACGCGAGAAGCAGGAAAATAAATCGTATATCTTTATACTCAGACTGGCCATCGTAAACAAGACCCTTAGGGCAGCGCCCAACAGCGACCATGTAGGGACGCTTCATCTTGATACGGGCATGCGGTAAGCAAACACCATTACCTAGGTAGGTCGTCATTTGCTTCTCACGATCTAGCAGATCCGCTAGTAAGCCTTTCTTAGTGATGCCGCGCTCTTTAGTGACGTCACAGACTGCTAGCAATTCCGATACCGCACTCTCAAAATCCGTGCTCTCAATGTCAATGACACGGGATTTGGCGATGTATCGATCTATGCGCATTTTTTGAAGATCACTGATCCCATTCGATTGCGCCCTTTTTTAACTCATAAAAGAGACCGAGTATGAGGACGAAGAGGAAGAAGAATACCGGCATGATGATGGGTAAATTTGCCGCCAGAAATTCACGGAAAACCATGACCCAAGGTATCAGGAAGACGACCTCGATATCAAAAAGGATAAACAGCATCGCGGTGACGTAAAATTTAACCGCGAAGCGGGCGTGCCCTGAACCTTCGGCGAGCATACCGCATTCGTAAGGTGTATTTTTGATCGCAGTATCCTGACCACGCTGACCGAAAATATGCGACGCAACAAGAACAACCACACCAATACTGGCTGCGATTAAAATTTGAACAAGAATCGGATAGTAGTCCACGATTTGCATAGGCCTTTGAAGGAAGTCTGCTTTAGCGGGGACTTCAAGGCGTTTCTACGAAGAATCGAAGAAAGTCACTTCGTTCGCCCATACTACCAAGACCTCATCCGCCGTAGCCATGACTTTCCCTCAGGCTGCTCAACTAAAGGTGAGACATTTACAGGCTTCGAACGCACGCGCACTCCGCTGTCAGGTAGCGCGACTAGTTGTATTTGGATGCGGTCACGATCAAACTCCCCTAGTTGGAGACTGGCCGCGAAGGGCAACTGCCGAGGGATCGGTTCAATTTCGGGAAAGCCTTCGAGCAGACGCATCGCATTAATCCGGTCGTAAAGCAGCCGATCCAGTGCAACGGGGTCGCTGCTCATCCAGAGCAGTGGTTCGGCGCGAGTATAGATCGAATTAAAGAAAGGACCAGCGATAAACTGGTAACGCTCTAGCGAGACGAAATTGAGTACGAGGCGCTCTTGCAGTTCGGGAATCGCAGCGATTTCGGCAACAGCGGCGGAGGCAGTTGCTTGATTTACGAGGAAGCGCCGACTGTTACTTACGTTCCACAGGGTCGCATTAGCCAGAGCCCCATCGATACCAAGCGCGGGATCGTCGACACCGACGGGGAGATTGATCCAGAAATCGACTTCAAAGAGTAGCGGCTTTGGAAGGAAACTCTTTCTCGCGAGCGCGCCTTCGGCAAGCTGCGTAGCACGTCGCGTCTCCAAAAAAAGTTGTGGTTCTTGCAGCATAGCTGGAGGTAGTGGGCTGTCGTAAAACCAATCAGCGTCGTAGTATTGCTCGGTATCTAAGGCCAAGACAGGGCAACCTTCAAACCCGACCGTGGATTCGCTGAGCGGGGGCATCACGCCCGCTTCTCGTAGATTGTGCGCGGAGTCATCGACAATTAAGATCGAGCGGCGATCATAGCCTCGTGCTTCCAGCATTTCGACAACCGCACGGATGAGTTGTAGCGGCGTGCTCAGTCCTGTTCGACCGCGTGTATTAATTTTAAGAGCCACTTTTGCACGCTTACTTGGCATGATTACCTTTCCGACCTCGCGCTCATAAGCAGTCACCAGTCGTTCCACCTCTGTGTAATAAAGGCTACCCTCTGCAAGCGGTGACTCCCAGACTAGACCAAGTGGTGCTCGCGGAACTAAAGACGCGTTTACAATTGTACTGAAGCCAAGTAGGATCAAAGCGGCAAGAGAAACCAGCATGTAGCCGACTCTACGCCTATCCACTTGACAGCTATAAAGTGGAAACGAGAGTAGACCCGTCGTCGATTTGTTGCTAACTGCACTCACAAACCAAACACAATTCCTGCCCATGTTAAAAGCAAACTTCAAAAGCGTCTTCTTCATCACGCTCATCACTACCTCTGTTTGGCTCGGAGGTTGCAACAGTCCTGAAGAAAAAAAAGCTGCACAAATCAAAGATGCCCTCAGCCTCTCGGAAAAAGGCTCCAAGGCCGAAGCCCTAAAAATACTTGAAGAACTCGCCACGCAGTATCCGGACGACACCGTAATTCTCAAATCAATAGGCCAAATCTATGCAGCCGATGGTGATGCAGGCATGGCCTCTCTTTTCCTTGAACAAGCTTACCTCAAATCCCCCGACGACACCGAGCTACTTTTCCTGACTTACCAAAGCCTAGATGCCGCGAAGCAACCCGCAAGCCATCTTCTCGAAAAGCTCGCCGAGCGAGCACCTGAGGCCATGACCCCCGAACTCTGGACACGTCTCGGTCAGGCTCGACAAGCGGCCAACCAAGTGCAGTCCGCTCTAGACGCGTTCTTAAAAGGAGTCGATCCCGACAAAGCCAAGCCCGCTCCCGAAAGCGCTGCCGCCATTGGTCAACTTTTCGTCAAAGTCGGCAATCTACCCCAAGCTGAGTCCTGGTTAAAAATGGCCGCTGACAGCGACGACCCAAATGCACTGACAGCACTCTTTGACCTACTCGAAATTAATCTTCGCCAAAATAATTGGGCAGACGCCGAAGCTACAATCGCGCAACTCGACACACAATTCCCAGGAGCCGTCGAAGCGAGCCAGTGGCAACAAGCCCGCCAAGAACTTGTTCGCTGGCGAGAGTCACAGGAAGAAATGAAGGCCACGCTTGCCAAAGCCCAAGCCAATAAAAAAGCCATTGAGACTGAAGCCAGACCAGCTACTGCCGAGGCCGAGGCTCGCCAAGTCGTCGAATCAGACGAAGATTCTGGGGGAAGTGAAACTGCCATAACCGAAGGCAAAACCCAGATCATCTCTGATATGGAAGCCGTTGAAGCCATGGCTGACGCCCCCGCAATCGAAATCACTGAAGAGGCCGACGTCACCCCCATCAAAGACAACAAAGTTATCGCATCCGATCCTAGCATCACACTAGATACTACCGACCCTGAGACCACTACCGAAGTCGACTACAGCCAAGTAGCCACAGTAGAAGAAACTGCCGTCGAGCAAGCACCTACTCCAATTGTGGAAGCCTTCCCTACCTTGGAGGCTGAACCTGCACCCGTAACCCTGCCTTCAAGTAGTCGCCCACAGACCGTCGAAGAACTGATGGCAGACGCTGAGGCCGCCACAGTTGACCGCGATTTTAAATCCGCCATTCGCAAATATTGGACAGCAATTAGTCTCGCCAACAACCGCGCCGAAGTCTGGAACCTTCTCTCGCGCGCCTACCTTGTCGACGGTCAGCTCAACAATGCAGAGACGACCGCCCTTGAAGCCGTCCGTCTAGAGCCGCGCCAAGTCGCCTACACCCTCGACTACCTACGCGTCGCACAACGTTCGCTGCCGCCTGAAGACTTCCTCGCCGAACTAGAGACCGCTTACGCCCGCTTCCCGGTCAGCCCAGAGATTACCCTCTCAATCGCCAGAGGCCACGAGCTTATCTCTCAAGACCGCTCCGCCGCGCGCAACCTTTATCTCCGCTTCATCGACATCGCGCCCAATCATCCCCTCATCCCTGAAGCCCAAAACGCTGTCGCCCGACTTCGCTAACTAGCTTAAGGTCTGAGCAAGTTCAGGCGCTAACTTTACACCTTCACACTTTCCCACCGCACTTGCCTCGCGTTAAACAAAGCTCCATCGAGACCCTCAAGCACCAAGTCAACTTGGTCGACGTCGTCTCGCCCTATGCCCAGCTCAAGCGTGCCGGTCGCTCGTGGAAAGGCCTGAGCCCGTTTACTCAGGAAAAGACGCCCTCCTTCTACGTCCATCCTGATCGCGGCTTTTATAAATGCTTCAGTACAGGCGAAGGCGGCGACTGCTTCACCTTTATCATGAAGCAGGAAAACCTAGAGTTCATTGAAGCGGTCGAGTTCCTTGCCAAGAAATTCAACATCACTCTAGAATATGAAGCAGGTGGCCCCTCCCACGAAGAAGTCTCCTTGCGCAAACAAATCTTTGAGTTGCACGAAATCGCTACCACATGGTTCCATCAACAGTTCCTTGAATCTAAAGAGGCCGCTCCCGTGCGCGACTATTGGAAAAATCAACGAGGCTTTACTCCAGAGACCGCTAAAGAGGTCAAAATTGGCTACGCTCCCGCCGCCCGCGATGCTTTTGCACTCTATTGTAAAAAACGCAACTTATCCACTGCCGCGATGCACCAGTCGGGCCTATTTTTCGCCCGAGATGGCGAAAGAAATCACGAATATTTCAAGTCCCGCTTTCGTGGTCGCCTCATGATCCCCATCCGCGACGTGCAAGGCCGCGTTGTCGCCTTCACCGCACGCCAACTCCTGCAGACCCCTGAGGACGATCCCGCCCGCGAAGCCAAATACGTCAACTCGCCTGAGACCCCCATCTTCCATAAAGGTCGTATCCTCTTCGGCATGGATCACGCCCGCACTCACCTTAAAGACGGCGGAAGCTTTCTCCTTGTCGAAGGCCAGCTAGATGCCATCCGATGCTGGTCCGTCGGACTTCACACCGCCGTCGCGCCGCAAGGTACAGCCATCACCGACGACCAGATGCACCTACTCCGCCGCTATGAACCAAACAGTATCGAATGCCTACTAGACGGCGACTCCGCCGGTCGCAAGGCTGCTCTCCGCGCCCTACCCCTCGCCTTTAAGGCTGGCCTCGAATTCCGCTTCCTCCTTCTCCCCGAAAAGACCGACCCAGACGACCTCCTCCGCGAACAAGGTTCCAGCGCATTAGAGGGGCTCCGTAAGACGGCCAAAAGCGGCATCGAGCTGCTCATCGCTGACAACCTTCCAGAAGACCGCGCCCCCACTACTCACGAAAAGACCACTGCCCTGCGCGCTGTATTTGAACTGCTCCATCACGTGCCCTCCGAAGTCGCCCGCGAGGACTACATCCAAATCGCAGCGCGTCTCGTTAGTGTTGATCCGCAAGCTGCCCTACGCGACTTTCAAAAAGTTCCTGCCCCTCGCGCTAATTTCAAGGGTGAGCAAGTGGCCAAACCCAGTTCAAAACCTGCACAAGACCCGCTATTGACACAGGCCACCTGGGAACTACTTTGGCTCATTCTACATCATCCAGAATACGGCGATCAGCTTTCAGAAATAATTGATTACGAATGGATTAATACAAACTCTATAACAGGTAAGCTGCTCTCCCGTCTTCTAGCCGAATTGCGCGAGGGCATGATCGATTCAGTCGACCAAATAGAAAACATCATCGACAGCGTCGAAGAAAGACAACTCCTTGCCGACATTCACTCACGAGAACTCAGCGTTGAGGAACCTATCAAACAAATTGTATTTTGCCTAGAACGCCTTCGGCGAAAATTTGTTGAAGCTCAGATTAAAAATTTGGAACAAAAGATCATCAATTCAGACCCTGATACACAGATTCGCCTCATGCGAGAGCGCAAAGAAATCCTTCGCAAAGTTTCGCACCCTCTCGAACTCGAACTTTAAAGATAGCATCACTTCATTTTAATAGATTATGTCAGCAGCGAAAAAGAAAACCGTCAAAAAACCAGCTAAGAAAACCGCCGCAAAAAAAGCACCGGTGAAGA
>CALBPO010000063.1 GCA_937899295.1 uncultured Opitutia bacterium | reverse complement strand
GCGTTCCCCTCGGAAGATCGCGCTAATTGAAATAGTGGAAGCGGTAGACGGTGAGCTACTAGAGCGTAGTTTCGAGGACTCCGGCCATTCTGGCGCACGTGTTGCTTCGATTTGGAGCGACGTAGGCGAATGCTTTGAAGATAAGCTGCGTGCATACACATTAGACGACTTTATCGTTAGATATGCTGATGCAGAGATGTATTATATCTGAACTAGTTTAAACGAGTTCAGATGGATTCAAAGTTGGGAATGAAAAGGGTGCGAGGGTAATTAGCTTGCTCTCTTTTAGCCTATTTCACATTCAAATCCTCACGCATTTAAGATCGCTCAAAAATCCCAAAAAATCGGCACGACGGCCACTGTGACTGCGAAGCAGATGAGATTCAGCGGAAGTCCGACTTTAGTGAAGTCGAAGAAGCGATAGCCACCGACGCCGTAGACATAAGTATTAGTCTGATATCCAATAGGCGTGGCAAAGCTGGCTGAGGCAGCAATACAGCTAGCGACAACAAAGGGACGCGGATCGACACCTAAAGTCGCAGCGATCCCCAGCGCAATCGGTACCATCAAGGCGACGGCTGCATTATTGGATAGAAACTCAGTAAAAGTTGAAGTGATCACATAGATCAACGCGAGCATGATTACGTTTTGCAGATGCGAAGGCGCGAATTGACCGACTAAGCCAGTCATGCTCTCAGCAATCAATAGGCTGGCTCCTGTTGAGTCCATTGCCTGTCCAAGCGCGAGCATACCAAAGATGATGATTAAGATGCTCCATTCGACAGATGCGTAGGCATCTTTCGCCTTCATACAGCCTGATAATAATATGATGGCGACGCCTAGGCAAACCGCGGATACAATCGGCACAAGATTGAGTGAGGCGATGGCCACGATGCCGATGGTCGTGGCGATGGCGATGGGCATCTTTACACGTAGACTCCGAGCGGGCACGCGGGGGCGGTCGAGGATAATGATTTCGTCACTGTTGGCTAAAGAATCGATCGATGCGGTTGAACCCATCATTAGTAGCGTGTCCCCCGCTTGGAGGTGCAAATTAGAAAGGCGTTCGCGTTGATTGGTGCCTTTACGGTGAACGGCCACCACTACCATGCGGAAGCGTTGGCGAAAGTTGATTTCGCCAAGGGTTAGGCCAGTAATCGAGGCGTGCGGCGCCACCACACCTTCGACCAGCGCACCTTCGTCGGTGGCAATAGTTTCGAGACCTTCAGCGAGTTCTGTTTGGATAGTAATGCCTTTCATCGAATGGGCTTCGGCTACGCCTGAGGGTCGGCAAGCCAGAACTAGGCGGTCGCCATATTGTAGTTTATGGTCTTTTGGGTCACCAGGCACAGCGATACCGTGGCGGACAATCTCTAACAAGCGTATGCCATGTTTGAGGAGTTCGCCTTCCTTAGCGGTTTTCCCGTGAAGATCGGAACCTGCTCGAACGAAGGCCTCCGTAATAAATTCTTTTCGCTCCTCATCGCTGAGGATTGAAGTCAGTGTCTCACGGTGTGGCAGTAGTTTATTGCCGAAGAGAACAAGGTAGGCCGAGCCGAAGGCTAGGATCGGCAGGCCAACGGATGCCAACTCGAACATACCGATTGGAGCGTGACCTGCATCCAATAAGATGCCACTAGCCAGCAGGTTAGTGCTCGTGCCTAGTAGGGTACAGGTACCGCCAAAAATCGATGCGTAGGAAAGTGGAATCAAAAGCTTGGAGGAAGCCACACCCATCTCTCTAGAAAGTGAGAGGATGACCGGCATGAGTACGATGACGACAGGCGTGTTGTTGACGAAGGCAGAAACACCCGCCACACCCAGAATCATGACAAACATGAAGCCTCGGTAGGGTAGTTTGACCAGTTTTCGTAGATAGCTAGTTATTAGGTCAATTGCGCCCGTTCGCTCAAGTGCTGCGCTAATAATGAACATACCTGCGATGGTCAGTGGGGCAGAATTTCCGAATACGCCGAGTGTAGCTTCAAGCGTTGGCAATGCCTCACTGTCAGTGAGCATACTTACAAACAGTAAGATACCGAATACCGTGAGTGAAGTTAGGTCTGCAGAAATGCGTTCCCAAATAAAGCTAACTATTGCAAAGACGAGCAGTCCGAAAATAAATAGAATTTCCCAGGTCATTTGCTTGATTTTAAATAGATGGCTTCTCTAAAGCTAGTGGGTGACTGAATCATCGACTTCCTCACTCTTCGCCCAATTATAAAAGGAGATTGCCAGAATTGTAAGCGAAAAACCCATATTCACCACTTTCATAATGATTCCGCCAAGAATCTGGTCGTTGAGCGGATCCAGATTGATGATGCGAGGCGCCCAAATGTAGGTGGGGTAGATTGCTTCGCCAGCAAAAGAGAGGAAAGCAAATACAGGCAACTGTCCCACCATCAGAAGAAAGATTGCGAGCATACGAATCCCATAGCCCGGGCGGGGTAAAAGCCTTGAATTTGTTAAATAAGGCCAGAGCATGATGAACCCTAGCGAAAACATCGTCCAGTGTTCCAGTATATGGATGCGTTTATCTTGGAGCGCCGCTTCGTAGAGAGCGGGCACGTGCCAGACAGTGTAAACGAATGTAAAGAGCAAGCCGCCGCAGGCAGGATGCGTAAGAACACTTATGACCTTTCGTAATCGTTTGGGTCCAAGTAACCAATCTATTAGCCATGCGGGCGTGCCGTAAATAAATAGAGTTGTAGAGGTATAAATGAGCAACATGTGTTGCAGCATGTGCGCGCTGAAAAGGAATTGTTCGCCCAGTTGGTCAAGCGGGGAGCCGACTGCGAGATAAGTGATTGCTAGCCCCGAATAAAACAAGATGCATTGGCGCAGTGGGAAATTTGCTCCCGTAGCGATTCGGTTTCGTAGTGGCCCAATGGCTAAAGCATACAACCAGCCCGCTCCTAGCAGGATGATAAGTAGAAGTGGTTCAGTATGCCAGTGTAGTTGCATCTTGCGGATGATGTATCCCTAGTGGGTAGAGGCGATTATAAAACGTACAACGCCAGCTTGCTGGTTACCTTCACTTGTATCCTAGAAAGGCAGTTAGCGGCCTGCTTGCTTCGTAAAACGCCCGCAGGATAGAATTTAGAACTGAGTGATTGCGTCTACGTCCACCCATTCGCGGGACAACAAGAAGCCAAGTGCCACAAAGGTGCCTGTCGCGATGACCAGCCCTGTGCCAAAAGCCAGGGTAAGAACCAACTTGTCGTAGATTAAGTGCATAAACCATGCGACCACGGCGACAAATTTGAAGAGCGAAAGCGTTAAAAGCGAAGTGAAGATGAAGATCGGGTGGAAGGGCATGTAAACCAGAACCAGTTCGATACCAGTGATGGCGGCCAGCACGAGCGCCAAATTAACGAAAGTGTGATACCTTTCGGTTTCGGCATCCTTATGACTATCCGGAGCCACGGGTAGTGGAGTGTATTCAGTGTCTGTCATGCGAAAAAATCAGTGTAGCCCAGGAATGTACTCGATGAGATAGACTGCCGTGAAAATGATAATCCAGACGATGTCAACAAAGTGCCAATACAAGCCAGCTACCTCGACATCGACCGCGCTTTCGTGTGCATCCATTTTACCCGAGTAGGAATAGAAGTAGAGGCATATTAACCAGAAAACTCCAATCGCAACATGGACACCATGCGTCCCCGTCATCATGTAGAAAGTTGATCCAAAGGTGTTAGTGGAAAGGGTGAGGCCCTCATTCGTGAAGTGAGCAAACTCATAAACTTGGCAGGCCAAGAAAATAAGGCCGAAGAAAATGACGCCAATCGTATTACGACGGAAGCTCTTCAACTCTCCCTTATGCATCGCTGATACTGCGAGTGCCATTAGGAACGAGCTCATTAATAGAATGAAGGTAGAAAATGAAGTCAGCTCTAGGTCAAAGACCAGTAAAGGATCGTAGGACTCAGGATAGAGCTTGCGATAGATTAAGTGCGTCGAAATGAGCGTACCGAAAAACATGCAGTCCGATCCGAGGAAGAGCCACATGAGTAGCTTTTTGTTATTGATGACCAAACTGCCGTGGCCGTCCTCTTGGTGTACTGTGTCAGACATTATTTAGAAAAGCTGAAAATTAAAATATGGAAAAATGAGGACTTAGGCTAGGCAGCGTCGGCTTCGGGATGCATGTGGTACCCCCCTGGGCCTTCGATTGCCCAAAGCGCGATGCCAAAACCGAGAACTAGCAGACCGAAAATGGCAACATAGCCCATGTAGGGGACACCTGCTTGCATCAGCGACATGCCAAGCCCGACCGGAATAAAACCAAGTGCAGCGATGCAGGGCATCCAAGATTGGCTAGGCATGTGAATCCCGTGCCCTTGATCATCTTCGTGAGTGCTTTT
>CALBPO010000062.1 GCA_937899295.1 uncultured Opitutia bacterium | reverse complement strand
GCCACCTACTGGATTGATGCGCTTAATCTTGATGGCTACAGGCTCGACGCGGTCAAACACATCCGTCCCGACTTCTGGTGGCGCTTCCGTACCCGGATTCGCGATACGTTTCCCGGTGAGAATTTCTACCTAGTCGGCGAGACTTTTCAGAGCCGTCAAGGGATTGCTGATTTTGTAGGTCCTAACATGCTCGATGGGCAGTTCGATTTTCCGCTCTATGACGCGATCATACCTTGCTTCGCGCAGACGCAAATAGGCTTTGATGAGCTTGAGTCAGCGCTCCGCGAGTCCGAAGAGGTCTATGGGCGCAGTGTGCGTATGTCGCCCTTGCTCGGTAATCATGACAAGTCACGTTTCATTGCCTTTGCCGATGGCGATTTGCCCGATCCAATCGATTCAGACGACGAGGAAGTCGGGTGGGCGAGGACCATTAGGGTCGATAACGCTGCCGCCTATAAAAAGCTAAAGCTCGCCATGACTTTCCTCCTCACGATCGACGGCGTGCCAATGATCTATTACGGCGACGAGATCGGTATGAGTGGTGCGGGCGACCCTGATAATCGGCGTATGATGCGTTTCGGTCAAGATGTCACTGTGGAAGAGGCCTCGGTCAAAGCACACTTTGCAAAGTTGGCTAAAACGCGTGCCGCACACCCTTCACTCTATTTGGGTAGCCGTCGTCTACTCGCCGCAGGTGAGGATCAATACGCCTATGTACGCAAACATGAGGACGATGTTTCGCTTGTCGTCTTTAACCGCACAGAGGAGATTCAGCGCTATGTATTTGATCTTGCGCCAGAGGTCGGTGATGTCGTCCTGACCGACGTGCTGAGCGATGCTATAATTACCGCCCGTAATGGGCGCGTCGTATTTGAGGTCGGGCCAATGGAGTCGGCCGTCTTCATTTCCTCAACTGGAATAAAGGCGTATTGAGTGTAGTTTATTTCGTCTACTCTAATGGCAATGGAGCTTGCTTATGATGTTCGTCACGAATCCGCGCTTGACCAGTGTCATGAGTAAGAGCTGCTATGGCATTTAGTAAGTTTCAATAGTTTGGGGTCATGCATGCAAGTTACTGATTCGTACGTAAAAAAGCCCCGCCTGTGCCGTATTAGTGGGAGTTCTTAGCCTTTTGTGTCTAAGGTGAGTGCTTTCCTCGTAGATTTTTGTCTTCCGGTTGACGGCAGGACAGCCATCTACGTGGGTCAAGCTCTCGATTGCTAAAGAGTAAAGGACAGATTCTCCGTTAAGTCTCGAACACCGCAGGGTGACTGTTAATCTACATTGAGTCGCCTGAGAAGCAACTGGAAATGTAATGAATTGTTTGAAGCTGTCTGGACAAGCTCTCTTAAGGAGGCACACTGGTCACTATGAAGCTTATGCCCCAAGAGATAATTGCCCATAAACGCGATGGACTGGCTTTAAGCCAGGCGGAAGTGGAACAATTTGTTTCCGGGGTCGTTTCAGGAGATTTTAAGGACTATCAATCGAGTGCTTTATTGATGGCTATTTTACTCAATGGGATGACTTCCGACGAAACGGGTTGGTTGACTGAAGCGATGATGCGCTCAGGGCGGATCGTAGAGCTACCCGAAATTACCCGTCCAAAAGTCGATAAGCATTCCACTGGAGGGGTGGGTGATAAAGTTTCGCTCATTCTTGCACCCCTGGTCGCGGCCTGCGGACTCTGCGTCCCGATGATGAGTGGACGCGGCCTTGGCCACACTGGAGGTACGCTCGATAAGCTTGAAGCCATTCCTGGGTTTCGAACAGATCTGACAGATGACGAATATCGTGCACAACTCGCTACGCTTCACCAAGCCATGATCGGTCAGTCCGCTGACATAGTGCCGGCTGATCGTAAACTCTACGCCCTCCGCGATGTCACTAGTACAGTTGAGAGCATCCCACTAATTTGTAGTAGTATCCTCAGTAAAAAAATGGCCGAGGGCATTGACTCACTCGTGCTCGACGTGAAATGCGGACTCGGTGCATTTATGAAGACCGAAGCTGAAGCGCGCCAACTAGCAGAATCTCTGGTGGCGATCAGCGCCCGTATGGGCAAGCCCACCAGCGCGATCTTGACACGCATGGATGAGCCTTTGGGCCACATGATCGGTAACTCTCTTGAAGTCATCGAGTCGATCGATTGCCTAAGAGGTAAGGGCCCTTCCGATTTAATGGAAGTCACCTACGCTCTCAGCGCTGAAATGCTTATTTTGGGCGGAATTGAATCGACTCAAGAAGGTGCAATGACTGCCTTGAAGGGTGCGATCGATTCAGGGACAGCGCTTGAAGGCTTCCGCGCGCTCGTCGAGGCACAAGGGG
>CALBPO010000061.1 GCA_937899295.1 uncultured Opitutia bacterium | reverse complement strand
CGGCTCTGCGCTTCTTAATCACGCGTTCGATTCCGCTGATCGACCACTCGATCATCAACAGTGCCTCAGCAGCCAAAAGCTTCTGTTCTATTCTCCGTAGCCCAGGTGAGGTCTACCCGGTTCTGATACAGATGCACGAAATGGGCGTGCTTGGGCGCTATTTGCCCGAGTTTGGCGCGCTAACCTGTATGGTGCAACACGAGTATTACCATCGCTATACCGCCGATGCACACGTGCTGCGAACGATCCGTCACCTCGACCGAGTCTTTAGTAAGCACGACGACGAATACGGGCGCTACGAAAAGGAACTGCAGAAAAATGATGCGCCTTTATTGCTCTATTTGATCTTATTGCTTCACGACATAGGTAAGGCAGAGGGGATCAAAAACCACGATGTCGCAGGCGTGCGCATTGCCCAGCCTATACTCAATCGATTCAACATCGGTCGTGAGCAACAAGAACAAATTTTATTTATTATCCGCACCCATCTAGAAATGGCACGATTCTGGCAACGTTTCGATTTAGATGATCCTAAAACGGCGGCCTCCTTCGCCGAATTTATCGAAGACCCACAAAAACTCAGATTTCTTTACGTTCATACCTACTGTGATGCGCGCGGAACTGCTCCTACACTCTGGAATAGTTACAAAGACGCCATGCACCGTACCTTGTATCTTCGAACGCTAGAACAGTTTGAGGATGACGAGGTAATCGAACAAAAACGAAAAGACCTAATTAGCATGCGGCACCAACAAATACTCGAAAAGAAAATCGACGGCATCTCGGAAGAAGAAATCGAGGCGCACTTCAGCCTACTTCCTGAGCGTTACTTTATAAATACCGACCAGGAAGACATCGAACTGCATCTACGCATGGTCAACAAGCTGCTGACCCAGATTCAAACTGCCTATTCGATGGGTACGCTCACGCCGATCATTCACTGGCATGACGATATCGACCTCAGTATGACGGTGGTCAATGTCGTGACGTGGGATCGCGCAGGGCTCTTCTACAAATTAGCCGGCGCGCTCACCCTTGCGGGAGTGAATATCGTCAGTACGAAGGCAATCACTCGTAAAGACCATATCTCGATCGATACTTTCTACATCATCGATCCAAGTGGAGGCGCCGTGAGTGACAAAAAGGCACGCACGGTCTTCGAAAAGCGCCTCGACGAAGCTTTGATCCAAGAAAAAGAGCTCATGCCCGCGATTGATGAGCGCGAAGCCAAAATTGCAGAGCAAAGAAATGACAAGGACATGCTTCCCGCCCCATTCCCGCCAAGTGTCGATGTATACCACGAGCTCTCCCTCAAACAAACAATTATCGAGGTGCAGGCCAGTGACCGAATCGGGCTGCTATACAGGATCTCACGACTGATCACTAAGATGAGTTTTGATATTAGCTTCGCCCGCATAGCGACCGAGCGGGGCGTAGCAATGGATACTTTTTACATAAAAAATGAAAAGAGCGAAGAAGACACGCACACCTCCGCCCTGATAGAGCTTCGCGAAGGGCTCGATAAGATTGTAAAGGAGTAAAATCGAGGTTCGACCTCAGGTTCGAAACCCCCGAAACTTGGGCGTAAATGAACTCTAGCCTTACCGAGCAGACGGCGATCGATTCGCTTTACCGAATCAGTAGCCTCGTATCCGACACCGATAAGCCGGAGGAAGCCTTACAGCTGATTCTCGACGAAATCGTACGAGTATTACAGCCGAGCAGCGCCTCCATTTCACTGATCAACCCCGACAATAAAGTCCTAGAGCTTGAAGCCTCCTTTGGGCTGGCCGATGACTGCCAAGATCTGAAGCTCTCGCTCGGACAAGGCATCACAGGCTGGGCAGCACTGCACGGGCGAGCGCTGATCGTTAACGATGTGAGGGACGAACCCCGGTACATCTCTGTGCGGCCGAATATACGCTCCGAGATGGCCGTACCAATGGAAGATCACGGCATGGTCATCGGGGTGGTTAACGTCGACAGCGAAGAGCTTGATGCCTACGGGGAATCATCGCTTAAAATCCTCACCCTGCTAACCAATGAAGCCACCCGCGTAATCTCTAGGCTTTGGCTGATCATGCAGCTGCGGACAAAGGCTAATCAGCTTGAATCACTCGTGGTGATGAGTCAGCGACTGGCTGGCGAAATCGACAGTGACACCCTAATGGAAACACTCGCTCGGCAAGGCAGGCATCTAATGGACGCAGATGGTAGCGCATTTTTTGAGCTCGGCACTGAGGGCGAAAAGCTACACCTGCATAGCTTGATCGTTGGGGATGAAACGATCAAAGACCCCGTCATGATTCCCCTCAGTCAGAGTGCGCTTGGCTCGGTCATCTATCGGAGGAAACAGGTCGAGGTCACGGATTTAAATTTTACTGAGGAAAATGATTTTCTGCTTATTTTACAAAAGCAGGGCTTT
>CALBPO010000060.1 GCA_937899295.1 uncultured Opitutia bacterium | reverse complement strand
ATGACGTTGCCGTATCGAGACCGGTGCTCACCATCGAACAAAATGTATCAAAAGCGGCTCCCCTCCCTTCTGGCATTTCCGCCATTCGAGAGCTGGCGTGTCCCCAGACACTCAAGAGGTGGCAAAAGCTGGCCATTGCGGCTCGAGCCGTTTGCGTGGTATCCCCTCCGTCATTGGTAAGCGCCTTCATGAATTGTTGGTAGGAGATATTGCCCTGACCAGCCACAATCACAGTCAAGGTCACGGTCACAGTGTCACGGTCACAGTTCACGTGACTTGCCCTAAAGTCCAACAATATATGATTATGAACCACACTAAAAAACCAGCAATTATACCCGAGCAGTATCTGCTTTCGTTTATCCTGACCACTTGCTGTTTCTCCCTGTGGGGATTCGCCAATGACTTCACCAATCCTTTGGTGAAGGTGTTTGAGCAAGTCTTCATCATCACCACCTCGCAAGCCTCTTGGTTGCAGTTCGCCTTCTACACGGGTTACTTTTGTATGGCGATTCCTGCGGTCATGTTCATCCGCAAATTTTCCTACAAGTCCGCAATTATGCTCGGTCTCGCTCTCTATGCGGGCGGCGCATTGATCACGATCCCTGCGAGTTTGACCGCACAGTTCGCGCTCTTTTGTTTGGCATCCTACGTGATCACCTACGGACTCGCCTTTCTTGAGACTGCTTGTAATCCCTATATCCTCGCGATGGGTCCAACAGAAACAGCGACTCAACGCCTCAACCTTGCACAATCCTTCAACCCAATTGGCTCACTTACAGGAATGACTGTGGCCTCACTCATCTTGGCTCCTAGCCTCGAAGTGACCAAACTCCGCACACAAATCGAAGAGCAAGCACCCGCGCAAATTCAATACCTCGTAACTGGCGCAGAGACACTGCCAGAAGGGGCAGTAATCGACGACGGCGGCGAAACTGCCACCCTTAAAGATGGCGAATCCGTCACAGTTTACAGCGATGGAATCCCTGACTTTAAGACAGTTTCCGGAGCACTTGGCGGAGCAGTCCCCAACGTAATGAAAGTAATGCGCGCCAACGAGCCTGACGCGTTTAATACCCTACAAGAGACTGACCTCGCGAACGTACGTGGCCCCTACATGGTGATCGCTGCCGTAGTATCCATTTTCTTTCTTATCTTCGCATTCACCAAGATGCCGACCTTCAAGCAGGAAGAGAAAGATTCGCCGTTCTTCGAGATTACAAAACGCCTGCTAAGTCGCGCACGATTCGTTGAAGGCGTATTTGCCCAGCTCTTTTATGTCGGCGCTCAAATCATGTGTTGGACTTTCATCATTCATTACGGAATGGAGCAAGTCGGCCTGAGTCTCTCCGAGGCTCAAGGCTACAACATTGTAGCGATGGTAATTTTCCTAAGCAGTCGCTTCATTTGCACATTCCTCATGCGTTATCTACGCCCGAGTATCATGCTGCTAATTTTCGCAATCGGTGGCTTCGGCTTCACTCTTGGAGCGATCTACTTACCAGGCCAATCTGGCTTGATCTCACTAGTGATGATCTCTGCGTGCATGTCACTCATGTTTCCTACCATTTACGGTATCGCACTGAACGGTTTGAAGCTTGAAGAAGCCAAGCTCGGCTCGGCGTTTCTAATTATGTCAATTGTCGGGGGGGCATGGCTCACCAAACTACAAGGCGGTATGATCACCGACTACGGCGTACGCACCTCCTTCTGGTTGCCAGCGGGCTGCTTCATCATGATCGCACTTTACGGTCTACGTTGCTACCTAACCCACGATAAGAGCCTCAGCGACGCTGCCGCATAGTCACCTACTCTAGTTGCTAACAACACACTACTATGTTAAAAGGAATACACCCAGCAATCGGCCCAGAACTTCTGAAAGTTCTAGCAGAGATGGGCCATGGCGATGAAATCATTCTCGCTGATGCTCACTTCCCGGGACACTCGTTTAACGATCAAGTGCTGCGCACCGATGGCGTCAAGATCACGACCTTATTGGATGGAATCTTGCCATTGTTCGAATTGGACAGCTACGACGACCCGCTTATCATGATGCAGGCTGTTGAAGGTGATTCGCTCGACCCCTCCGTCGAATCCTCCTATCGCGCTGAGATCGAAAAGCACGCGCCCGATGCGCCCGAAGTAATACGCATCGGACGTTTCGAGTTCTATGATCGTGCCGAAAAAGCTGCTGTCGTCGTTATGACAGGAGAGACCGCTAAATATGGTAACATCATCCTCAAAAAGGGCGTCACACCTACTGCTTAATTAATTTTAAGCATCCTCATTTACAACGCGCACTGTCCTTAACGGTGCGCGTTTTTTAGCCATCACTCGTCTTATGCCACTCGAACTACCAAAAATCATTTTCGGCTCTAGCGCATTGGGCAACCTCTACGGTATCGTACCCGATGAGACGAAGCTCCGAATTGTTGAAAATTGGATCCAACACCAGCCCAAGCCAGTCATCGACTCGGCAGGCAAATATGGCGCTGGACTTGCACTTGAAAACATCGGTCGCTGCCTGAAGAAACTAAATGTCGATCCTAGGGACGTATTGATTAGTAATAAGCTAGGCTGGAAGCGTGTGCCACTCACCACTGAAGAGCCGACTTTTGAAAAAGGTGCATGGTTTGGTATGGAGTATGATGCGGCGCAATGTATCAGCTACGAAGGAATCCTAGAATGCTACCATCAAGGCAACCAGCTTCTAGGCGACTACAATGCTCAGCTCCTCTCCGTCCACGATCCAGACGAATATCTTAACGCCGCCACATCCGAAACCGACAAAGCGAAGCGCTATCAAGACATTTTAGATGCCTACCGTGCACTTGCCGAGCTGCGCGAGTCTGGCAATGCGCTCGGCGTAGGCGTTGGCTCCAAAGACTTGAAGATCATCCAACGTCTGCATAGCGATGGCGTCAAATTCGACTGGGTCATGCTCGCCAACAGCTTTACCATTCTCACCCATCCAGCGGAAGTCATGGACTTCATGGCCACACTGCATGCGGAGGGCATCACGATTATCAACTCCGCAGTGTTCAACGCAGGTTTCCTGGTCGGCGGTAAATATTTCGACTACGAAGTGGTGACACTCGATAGTCACCCCGAACTATTCGACTGGCGTGAACGCTTTAACGAGCAGTGCGCCTTGCACAAGGTCTCGCCAGCGCTGGCTTGCTGCCAGTTTGCACTCTCACCCCCAGGCGTTGTAGCACTCTCGCTCAATACCAGTAAGCCCGAACGTGTGGCAGACAATGTGGCACTTGTGAATGATCTTGTGCCTGGCAGCTTCTGGGAAGCCCTGAAGGCAAACAAACTCCTCAGCGCTAGCTACAAATTTCACTAAGAATATGGCCATTGATTCACACCATCATTTTTGGAACTATGATCCCGTCGAATTCGACTGGATCGACGATAGCATGCGCACGATTCGGCGCAGCTTTCTTCCAAATGATTTACAAGCCGAAATTAGCCAGGCTGGCATCGATGGTGTGATCAGTGTGCAAGCACGCCAGATACTGGAAGAAACAGACTTTTTACTCGAACAAGCCAAGGCGAACGACTTCATCAAAGGTGTAGTCGGCTGGGTGCCACTCGCAGATGCAAATATCACTGAAGTGCTCGATCGCTATAAGAGCGCAGACAAACTCAAAGCCGTGCGTCACGTCGTGCAAGGTGAGCCCGACGGCTTCCTCGACGGCGAAGCATTTAATCGCGGCATTCAAGCACTCCAAGCGCAGGGCCTCGTTTACGACGTGCTGATCTTCGAACGTCAGCTCGAAGAGGCTATCCGTTTTATCGATCGCCATCCAAACCAAGTCTTCGTGCTTGATCACATTGCCAAGCCGCAAATCAAGATCGACCAACTCGATCCATGGCAGACAAACATCCGCGAACTCGCCAAGCGTGAAAATGTGAGCTGTAAACTATCTGGCATGGTGACTGAAGCGGATTTTGAGAATTGGACAGAACAGCAGCTTCGCCCCTACCTCGACACCGTATTGGCAGCATTCGGGCCCGACCGCCTGATGTTTGGATCGGACTGGCCTGTCTGCCTCGTCGCTTCTGCTTATAAGCGCTGGCACGACTTAATCTGTGAATACATCCAGCCACTTTCGAGCGACGAACAAGCAGCGATCATGGGCGACACTGCCATCCGCGCTTACAAACTTTAATTCTATTCAACTATGAAAGCCATCAGCATCATTGAAGCCAATCGATGTGAACTCGTCGACATCCCGGAACCAACTGCTCCTGGTGCAGGCGAAGTGCGCCTCAAAGTGCGTCAAGTCGGCTTCTGCGGCTCTGACCTCACCTCCTTTCGCGGGCTCAACCCAATGGTCACTTACCCGCGCATCCCCGGCCACGAAATCGGCGCAACGATTGAATCTGTTGGCTCTGATGTGCCCGCGCAATGGAAAGTCGGACAAAACGTATTGGTCTCGCCTTACACCAGCTGCGGTCAATGTTCTGCTTGTAAGGCTGGTCGGTTCAACGCTTGTCGTTACAACGAAACCATGGGGGTGCAACGCGATGGTGCATTGACTGAATACGTCAATATTCCACACGAGAAGCTCTTCACTTCCGACAAACTCAGCCTCGCTGAAATGGCATTGGTTGAACCACTCACGGTCGGCTTCCATGCTGTCTCCCGTGGCGAGACCACCGCAGAAGATACCGTTGTGGTATTCGGTTGCGGCGCGATTGGCCTCGGAGTAATCGCAGGCGCATACGCTCGCAAAGCACGTGTCATCGCAGTGGACATCGACGACGAAAAACTCGCGCTTGCGAAACGTTGCGGAGCGACTGACTCGATCAACTCCATGACAGAATCGCTACACGATCGTCTTCAAGAAATGACTAACGGCGAAGGCCCAAGTCTCATGATCGAAGCCGTAGGCCTGCCAGCTACTTTCAAAGCCTGCGTCGAAGAAGTCTGCTTCGCAGGACGCGTCGTCTACATTGGCTACGCAAAAGCGCCCGTCGCCTACGAAACCAAGTTCTTCGTCATGAAGGAGCTCGACATACGGGGCTCCCGCAACGCCATGCCGGAAGATTTCGAAGCTGTGATCGCCCACCTCGAAAATGTTGCCTTCCCAGTCGACGAAGTCATCAGCAAAACCGTATCGCTCGAAGACGCCCCATCCGCACTGGCTGCATGGAGCGAGAACCCAAGCGAAATTACAAAGATTCACGTCACGCTCGATTAATTTCTGAATTCACAAGTTACCTCATATAACATAATGATCATCAAAAAATTCACCATGGGTATGGGCGATCGTTTCGCTCATCAAGGGAAAGCACAACTCCAAGCAGTCATCAAGGCTCAGGACGCTGGCCTCGATATCTACCCGACTTGGAATAAGTCCTTCCGCGAGCACAGCATCGTTAAAAGCCAGCCACAAGACCTGCGCACCGAAGCCGACGACGCAGTCGCAGCACTCGGGTGGGACAAAGCGTATTATGTTGATGCGGACCACATCGGTCTAAAGACCGTCGATAGTTTCATTACTGGCAGTAACTTCTACACACTCGACGTCGCCGACTTCGTAGGTGAGACAGCTAATGCCGAAGACGTGGATGCTTTTGTTGCAGCCAATCAAAAATACACTGGCTCGCTACAGATCCCAGGGATCGCAAGCGCTTTCGAAGTCACCGAAGCCGACCTACGCCATGTCGCGGGTAAGTTCCTTGTCGCCATCAAAGGAGCGAAGGACATCTACAATCATATCGTCTCTGCCAAAGGTGCCGAGAACTTCATCACCGAAGTATCAGTTGACGAAACCGACTTGCCGCAGACACCGATCGATCTCTTCCTAATCCTTTCGATGATCGCAGCCGAAGGCATTCCCGCGCAGACCATCGCGCCGAAGTTTACTGGTCGCTTCAACAAGGGCGTGGACTACGTCGGTGACCTCGTTCAATTCGAAAAAGAGTTCGATCAAGATCTCTATGTCATCAAATTTGCGATTAAAGAGTTTGGCCTGCCTGGAAGCTTGAAACTTAGCGTTCACTCTGGCTCAGACAAATTCTCGATCTACCCGATCATCAAAAATCTCATCGCAAAGCACGATGCAGGCCTGCACGTGAAAACTGCTGGCACAACATGGCTGGAAGAAGTCATCGGGCTGGCTGAGGCTGACGGCGACGCACTCACCATCGCGAAGGAAGTCTATGCGGGCGCGTATAGTCGCTTCGAGGAATTGACAGGTCCATATGCGACCGTGATCGATATCGACAAATCTGCCCTACCGACTCCCGAAGAAGTCAACAGCTGGGATTCCGACAAATACGTCAACACTCTGCGCCACGTGCAAAGCCATGCGGACTACAATCAGAACTTCCGTCAACTCATTCATGTCGGCTTCAAAGTCGCCGCAGAGATGACTGATCGTTACACAGACGCGCTCAAAAAAAATGAAGCGATCATCGCCAAGAACGTCACCAAAAACATCTGGGAGCGTCACATTCTTCAGATCTTCTGACGGCTAACAGTTCATCACGGCGCAGCTTAAGACCTATGCTGAGTTGGCACGATGCGAGGGCAGCGAACCACGCTCGATAAAAGTAGCGTAGCGCTTAGGCGAGAGTCCGTTCACTCGTTTGAAGACTCGCGAAAAATGGTAGGGATCATCAAATCCCACTTGAGCGCCCACTTGCTTGACGGATAAGTTTTCCTTCAAAATTAAATTTGCAGCATAAGTCACCTTCAACCGTGTGAGCATCTGGTAAGGCGTCTCCTTGGAATATCGCTTAAACAGACGAGAGACATACACCCCATTCACACTACACGCAGCCGATACTTCATTGATGGTATTGATCTTGAGAAAATTCTCAGTGATATACTGGAAACAACGGCTAAACGTCTCGTTCGAATGCGGCTGAACCGAACCGACTGGTTGGCGATCGGTCGATAAGCGCACGAATAACAACTTTAACAGCTGCTCACCTAGGCGGCGCGCTTCAGCGCGATCCAACTCAGCGCACTCCAGCAATTGCTCAAAGATATCCTGAATCCAGCGGCGGTTGCCGGCATAAAACTGCGAGCCCTCTCCCAAATCAAACTCTTTCATATGTGAAAGTGCTTCTTGCCCTGCAAAATCGACAAAATACTTCACCAATGGTGCATCACCGATACGACGGATCTTATGCGGTGAATTCGGGCCATAGATAAAAAAGCTCCCCGCTGGCAGTTCGTTCTTTTTACCATTTAGCGTGAGCTCACATGAACCACTGGCGACAAATTCGATCGCAAAAAACTCAAACTTTCGACGGTCAATATGATAGGCTTCGGAGCAGGTCTCTTTACCCGCACAAATAATGGACAAATCCTGTTCTGCTGGCGCATCGGGATCGAGGATGTAATACCTCCCATCAATCACCTTATTAGAGATGAATTCCGGAACTTTGGGGCTAACTGAAGGCATAATCATACACATTTATTATCTCAAATAGGGACAACTAGCTATCAAAAGATGGATATTTTTTCACTTTCGGAGCCATCATTTGGGCAGCTACAGGGTGCGTCAGACAGGCGATATACACAGGACGGCTACTTGGGCTGGGAATTCGCCAGCTATTATTCGTTCGCACTATCTTGGACTTGTAAGTGCATCAGAGGCACTGAAATTCATGGATATTTAATGGTAGTTATACTTAGTTACTTTATATAACCTTGATTAGTAATCTTTTCTGATTAAATCATATACAAATATGAAGCAAATATTACTAGTGCTGTTATTTTGTATAAGTTACACGGCTTGGGCATCATGGTCTCCTGCAGCGAATGATTTAGAAGTTAATATTACGGGCTATAACTATCTGCCACCCATGATCAATTCCGAGGGCAATGTAATGATG
>CALBPO010000059.1 GCA_937899295.1 uncultured Opitutia bacterium | reverse complement strand
CCAATCCGTATCCGCTCTTTGAGAAAATGGGTGCGCAGATCCGCGACGCCCTATTAGAAGCTGCTCGAGAAAAAGGCTTAGCACTCCAAGTCCCACAAGTCGGCTCGATGTTTGCACTCTTCTTCGCTGAAAAACCCGTGCGCAATCTAAAAGATGCCACCAGCAGTCAGACTGAGCAATTTAAACAGTTCTTCAAATATGCGCTCGATCATGGCGTTTACCTCCCCCCCTCCGCTTACGAGACTTGCTTTATCTCCACCGCCCACAAGGGGGCGGATATTGAACAAGCCGCCGAAGTTTTGGCCTCCGGCATTCGATCAATTTAACGAGCAAAAAAGCCAGTCTTGCCATCGAATCCATGGATTGCTGAATTAAAGTATGCCTAGCCCACACGACACTTTACTCGCTCCATCTATCCTAGCGGGCGATCATGCAAATCTCCGCAGCAGCCTAAAAGTAATTGAAGATGCGGGACTGGAATGGGTGCACCTCGACATTATGGATGGTCACTTTGTGCCAAACCTGAGTTTCGGTCCGCAAACAGTCAAAGCGATGCGACCAGACTCAAAACTCTTCTTTGATGTCCACCTGATGCTGGATAATCCACAGCTCTATATCGATGCCTTCCTCGATGCAGGTGCAGATCAAATCACAATCCACATTGAGCCTAATTATCCAGTCGCCGAAACCCTTGGCTACATCAAATCGAAAGGCTGCAAGTGCGGCGTCGTCCTTAAGCCCGATACACCCGCAGAAGACGCAAAAAAATTCTTACCGGCCTGCGACATTGTCTTGTTAATGACGGTAGAGCCTGGCTTCGGCGGACAAAACTTCCGACAAGATGTACTTCCCAAAATCGAGCAATTTGACACTTGGCGAGCAGAGATGAGTTTGAACTATCGCCTAGAAATTGACGGTGGCGTGGACCTGGAGATAGCGCCACTGTGCACGGCACGGGGCGCAGATACCATCGTCGCTGGCACGGCATTTTTTAAGGCAGCCGATCCATCTGTTTTTATTGCAGCGGTCACAGCATAATGCTTCCACGCTAATCGGAGTCCCGTCACTAGGCGGCTTTATCTATAACAAATCCGTCTATTTAATCAAAGACATCCGTCCGACGATCATTCCACGCGCTGAGCTCTTTGCGGACTCTGCTTACATTCGAAAGATCGATCTCCACCTGTAGCAGGCATTCCTCTTCATTCGCTTCAGCTAGGATCTCTCCCCATGGATCGACCACCACTGAGTGGCCAAAATAGTGGGTCTTCCCCACACCGCTTCCATGGTCTTCGACCCCAGATTGATTCGCCGCGATGAAGTAAGTTTGATTCTCGATGGCGCGAGCACAGACTAATTTTCGCCAATGCTCTAGACGTGGGTGCGGGAAGGCGGCCGGTAAAATATGCAGCAAAGCGCCCGCCTCGGTATTGCGCCTAAAAAGCTCGGGAAAACGAAGATCATAGCAAATCGATGCACCGATCTTACCGAATGCAGTATCAAATGCGACACATTCATTTCCTGCTTCGACATGACGTTCTTCGTGAAATAGTGTGAAGAGGTGCAGCTTTCGATAACGAGCCAAGAGTGAACCTTCAGCATCGATATAGTGAAAACAGTTGGCCGCATTTCCCAATTCTGTCTTTTCTAAAAATGATCCACAGATGGCTATGCCATGTTCCTGCGCAATATTTTTGAGTTCTACGATTGAAGCGGACGCGTCCGCTAAGTGTTCGCGATTAGACGCCCAATCAAAACCCGTCGTGCACATTTCAGGTAAGCACAGTATATCAGCTCCAAAGGATGCCGCCTCTTCACTCAATTCGGAGATTCGTGCTAAATTAGCAGTAGCGTCGCCGCGTTTGACGGCAAACTGTGCGATAGAAATTTTCATTGATAGACTCTATTAGACTGAGGACTAATTATTCGACGTGCCCGCCTCTTCCTCTCCGTAATTATCAAGCGAGTAGACAAACAAGTCTTCCACCTTCTTTCGTGCCCAAGGGGTCCTGCGGAGGAACTTGAGGCTAGATTTGATCGAAGGTTCGTGAGTGAAGCAGCGAACATCAATCCGCTCGGCCAAGCCGTCCCACCCGTAGAATTCTTGCAAGCTAAGCATGATCTTCTCAAGCGTCATGCCGTGGAGCGGGTTGTTGATTTGTTCTTCAGCCATGTTTTTAGAGTTACTTATAGCTTTGGAAGCTTACACATCATCGAAAGTAAATTCCCCCAAGAATTATCCTGCATTTGTCCGCTAAGGCCTAAAAGGCATAGAGTTAATATCCATCGGCTTGAGTTCATAATAATCAATCTGGCATTTTACGATGCAAAGTCTTGTTACCCATGCTTCCGATCTCCCAGTCATCTGTTCGAAAGGGAGTGACGGGTAGACCATTACGTTCATACAAATTGACCACCGGGTTATCCGCCCAGCCATAGCGAACAGAAGCCGGCTCTGCAATGGCATCCGACCAAACCTTTACCTGATTCTTACCTATAATTTGTGCCTGAGCCCAAACGAACTGTCTGTCGCGACCTGCAATACTGAAGCCATTGATTTCTTTAAAAAGGAAAACCACAACAAAATGGTTCAAAAATTAAAACCATTACAAGCCGTAGGGTTGGGGTATGTAGCTTTGGGGCAGCCCTCTACTACCCTCTCTGGAGGTGAAGCCCAAAGAATAAAGTTGGC
>CALBPO010000058.1 GCA_937899295.1 uncultured Opitutia bacterium | reverse complement strand
CATGCTGCCCGATCTGCCTACCCAGTTTATCGAAATCGATAAGCAGGAAAATCTCTCCGCCGAGGCGAAACAAAATGCCAAGTTAGAGGCCGAAACTTTTTTCCAGACCACGAGCGAACGCATTCATTGTATAAGTCAGTTGCTCCGCGCCTACAGCCTCTACGAGCGTGATAAGGAATACGTTGTGCAAGCTGGTAAGGTCAACATCGTCGACCCAAATACTGGCCGCGTCATGCCCGGGCGACGCTGGTCAGACGGGCTCCACCAAGCGGTTGAAGCCAAGGAGAATTGCACCATCGAAAAAGAGACTAAGACTTATGCTACGGTTACGATTCAGAACTATTTCCGGATGTATGATAAGCTAGCCGGTATGACGGGCACGGCAGAGACGGAAGCCTCCGAGTTCAACGAAATTTACGGCCTCAGCGTCATGGTCATCCCGACGAATAAACCTAATGTACGTGTTGATCTGAATGACGTTGTGTTCAAGACACGTCGGGAAAAATTCAACGCAGTGATTGAGACGATTCAAGAGGCTAACAAAAAAGGTCAGCCCGTCCTCGTAGGCACTGCCTCGGTCGAAGCCTCCGAGTTGCTCTCTCGTATGCTCAAACGTAACAAAATTGTGCACAGTGTTTTGAACGCCAAGTTTCACGCGCAAGAGGCCGAGATCGTGGCCAAAGCTGGTCAGAAAGGTTCGGTCACCATCGCTACCAACATGGCTGGACGCGGCACTGATATTAAGCTCGGTCAAGGCGTTGCCGAACTGGGAGGCCTCTTCGTGATCGGTACTGAGCGACACGAGTCCCGACGAATCGACCGTCAGCTTCGTGGGCGTTGCGCCCGTCAGGGTGACCCTGGCCTCTCTAAGTGTTTCGTCTCGCTTGAGGACGACCTCATGCGTCTCTTCGCTGATGCAGGTCCCATATCTCGTTTCCTCGAAAAATCCATGGTCGAGGGCGAAGAGCTCGAGCACCCTGCGCTCAATTGGTCGATTGAAAATGCGCAGAAGAAGGTCGAGCAGCAGAATTTCTCCATGCGCAAACGGCTCCTCCAGTTCGACGATGTACTCAATACGCAGCGCGAGGTTATCTACGGACTACGTAATGATGCAATCCATTCAGAAACGCCCCGTGAAATCGTCTTCGAGATGATTGAGGAAGAGCTCGAGGAGCGCCTCAACGAACTAGATGAGGCCAAGGCCAGCGACACCGAAGGAATGGATCGCTTTCTTGGCTGGCTTAATGCTTACTTTCCGATTTCGCTCAAGCCCGAGGAGATTGAAGCCCTCGATGCGCTAGCGCAGCACGAATTTATTCTCGCTAAGATCAACGAAGCTTATGATCAACGCGAAGAGTTTGAAGAGCAAGAAGCCCTTATCGGCCTCGAACGCTATCTCATCATTCGCTCTCTTGATCGCCGCTGGCAGGATCACCTGACCGAAATGGAAGAGCTACGCAGAAGCGTGAATCTTCGCAGCTATGGGCAGAAGGATCCGCTTAACGAATACAAGAGCGAAGCTTATGTCTTCTTCCAAGAATTGATGACAAATGTGCGCACAGAGATTTGTAATTCAGTGTTCCGTAGCGCGACGAGCCAAGAAGCCTTTAGCAACATGCTCGCTCGTATGTCTAAGGTCGCTCAAGTAGCAGGGCCGGGCACTGGCATGGGGCAAGGTGCTAGCGCACTGACTGCTGCCGCTGGCCAGCCTCAAGCTGGCGCAGCCCCTGGAAAGCCAGTCGAACTTCCAAAGGTAGAACCGATTCGTCGTGAACTGCCCAAGGTCGGTCGCAATGATATTGTGACTATTCGTAAGGGACCTGAAGAGAAGACTCTCAAGTTTAAAAAAGCCGAAGCCATGATCCAAAACGATGGTTGGGATCTCGTGCAAAAGTAGTTTGAAGCAAGGGCATCTTGCCAGCGCTTAATGCGTTCTTTGGAGCGCTTCGCCTAAAATTGCTTACATTAACTTTTGTGCCTGTAGCTGCCAGGTTGCTTGCTCTTGGCTCGTCGCTTTAAAAAGAGCGGCAAGATCTTCTGCTCGATAAAGTCAAAGGCGGCGTGTAGTCCATCTGTTTCATAGACGACGCCGATTTCGGCTTCCATTGAAGTGGGCTCACCGAGGGAGGCGAGGAATTGGTTTGAGGTTATCTGGATGAAGACTTCGGCGCGTTCTTTGTTGGAGATGTCTTTTTGCTTTAGGATCCACTCTCGCGCGAAAAGGGCTAAGACAGCATCGCCGATCCAAGCTTTTGTCCGTTTGTCCTCTTCTGTCATTTAAAATGGCTATTGGCGCGCGGGCCGCCCTCGTAGCTAAGTGATAGATGCCGACCGACTCGAACTGGCTTCACTATTTTGCGAAGCAATAAACGGAGCGGTTAAATTTTTTCGACAATACCGTCAGCTAGGCCGTATTTGATGGCTTCGTCTGCAGTCATGTAAAAGTCGCGGTCGGTGTCCTTTTGGATCTTTTCGAGCGGCTGGCCGGAGGACTCGGCGAGGATGGCGTTGAGTTCGTCGCGGAGGCGCTCCATCTCTTGGGCCTGGATGTGTATGTCGACGGCGACGGCGACCATCTGGCCAGAAATGAGTGGCTGGTGGATGAGCACCCGAGAGTGCGGATAGAGGAAGCGCTTACCTTTATCTGCACCGCAGAGGAGAATCGAGCCCATGCTGGCAGCCATACCCGTGACGACGACTTTGATCGGCGAGCTAATCAACTTCATTGTATCATACACGGCCATACCTGCAGTGATGGAGCCGCCAGGGGTGTTGATGTAAAAAGTGATCTCCTTGCCGGGCGCATCCATTTCTAGATAAAGGAGCTTCTCCGTGACATCGCGTGCCGATTTGTCGGACACTTCGCCCCAAAGAAAGACTTTACGCTCTTTGAGGAAGGTCTCTTGGATTTTGATGGATTTTTCTTCTTTGTCTTTCGACTTATCTTTATCGGCCATAGGAAATTTTTGTTTAAATAAAATTAAAGTATTAGGAGAGCACAGCTAGCGCAGGTTTCAAGCAGGGACTGAAATGAATTAACCTTCGATCTTGGTGACGCGACGCTCGTGTCGACCGCCTTCAAAGTCTGCGTCTAGCCAGATACCGATGATCTTTAAGGCTAAGGCTTCAGGGACGGGGCGGGCACCGATGGAGATGCAGTTGGCCTTGTTATGAGTCTTGGTCGCATTCGCTGACCACTCATCCCAGCAGAGACCGCAGCGAACGCCTTTAACCTTGTTGGCTACCATGGCTTCGCCGTTGCCAGAGCCACCGAGCACGATCCCGCAGTCAGCTTGGCCAGATGCAATTGCTTCGGCGGCGGGGCGGATGAAATCAGGGTAGTCGCAGGATTCGTCGGAGTCACAACCAAAGTCGATGACGGTGTGTCCGCGTTGTTTCAAGAAAGCGATGATCGGTGCCTTGAGTGGAAAGCCCGCATGGTCGGTGCCGATGGAAATAGTGAGGGGGTTAGCTGACATTGTGTGGAAGATAAAGCGGTAGATTTTGCCCAGAGCAATACGTAATCTTTTAATTTGAGGCAACAGAGAGTTTATCCCTCGGCCGTCTCGCGCAAGCGCTTATGCCCGCGTATGAGTTCGAACAGCATGATTGATGCGACAATTAGAATCATCCCAATGATAGCAACGCAAGCTGGGTTAGAGCGGCTGAGAATGGCATAACCAATGAAGGGAGCGAGTGAGCCACGCAGGCCAGTCAGTGCCATGTGGATACTCATGTAGGAGGATGCTTTTTCTTCAGGCGCTATTTTGGTGACCCAGAGGCTCCAAAAGATTTTACCACCTCCGAACGCAAGGCCTTGGAGAGCCATTGCAAGACCGAGAACATAGATATTGGTCGTAAAAAAGAAAAAGCCGATACTGGCGAGAAAGAACAGGTTGAGCAGGTTGCGCGTGGTCACAAAGTGGAGACGGTCGAAGAAGCGTCCCCACATACGGGTGCTGAGCACTCGAGCGACAGCGGGTACTACTAGCATGAGGACGGCGATCGTGGTATTGCTGGCGTTTACACCAAACTTTGGATTAGCTAAATACTCTATCCGAACGGGTAGAGCGATGAGGTTACCCATGCCGAGGAGCATCCAGCAGCCAAGGATGAAGCCAAAGAAGCGATCTTTCCAAATCAGACTGCAGCTTTGCCAAGGGTTTCCTATATTATTACGAGAAAGGGGGCTGCTGGGAATTCTGGCGCAGGCCACTGCCGAGATACCGCAGGCGACGACCATTATACCGAAGATCCAGTGATAGGCTTCTATCTTAAGGTCAAGTAAGCGACCCCCCGCGAGGGCGAAGCCAATTGAAAAGAGGGCGGTCAAAATAAATGGCCAGCTCATGCGGCTGCCTCGCTCCGCGCGGGTGTAGTTCTCTGTGTAGATTTGGAGCATTAGGGGTCCTTGCTGTACGGCAGAGACCTGACTTAAGACGGCGAAAAGCGTGAAAAAGAGGAGCGATTCAACGATGCTTGCGCCTAACAACAACAAGGTCGCCGTTGCCAAGACAAAGGCACAACTGAAGCTCGGGCGGGCGCGGAAGCTGGCAGCGAGATAAAGCGTAATCGGCGTGATGAGGAAGCCCATGGGAGCGGCTCCCGCGATGAAGGCCTTGTGCGTTTCGCTCGCTTCGAAGTAGCGGATGGCGATGACGAGCGCGAAGGTCGCCCAGCCTGCTTCTAGAATACCCGCAAGCGGTGCACGCAGCAGGTCGTTGCGATAGGTCGCAGTCGCTTTGTTTGCCGTGATCATTACGAGAAAGTAAGCTGCATTTGTACTATTACCAAATTTGTATGCTCGAAAACGGAGTTGTTCTCACGGCGAACGATTTTGATTCGATCCGTTTTGTGCAAAAGAATACACTCATGGCCTAATTCGCCAGCCATGTCTCAGCCCTTTGTAAAACTACTTGCTCCACTCCAGCATGCGCTTGATCGGCGCATAGGCTTTAAGGCGGATGTCTTCGGGCATCTCAATCTGCGGCGACATGTCGCGAAGGCAGTCGCGTAGCTTTTCGATAGTATTCATCTTCATGTAGCGGCAATCGTTGCAAGCGCAGGTATCCGTAGGGCCAGCGATGAAAGTCTTGTTTGGGATCTCGCGCTGGAGGCGATGAATCATGCCGGTCTCAGTCACGACGATGATTTTCTCGGCTTCACAATCACGGCAGAAAGCGATCATCTTTTCGGTGCTGCAGACCTCGTCCGCATTATCGCGAACAGTTTCAGTGCACTCTGGGTGAGCGACGACTAGAGCGTCGGGAAACTTTAACTTTAGACGTTCGATGGCTTGCTGAGTAAAGAGCACATGGGCATAGCATGAGCCTGGCCAGAGTTGCATCGCGCGACCGGTCTGCTTACTCACCCATTGACCGAGGTTTTGATCGGGCACGAAGAGAATGTCGCGCTCGGCGGGCACTTTACCGACAATTTTCATAGCGTTTCCACTTGTGCAAATCACATCAGAGAGTGCTTTGACTGCAGCCGAGCAATTGATGTAAGCGACGACGTAAACATTGGGATGGGCCTCTTTGTAGGCTGCTAGCTTTTCGGCGGGGCAGGAGTCTGAAAGCGAACAGCCTGCGTCCATCTCGGGGAGGAGTACTGGCTTGTTCGGATTCACGATCTTGGCAGTTTCCGCCATAAAGTGGACGCCGCAGAAAACGATGCAATTGGTGTCGGCTTGCTCCGCCTTGTAGGCGAGTCCGAGTGAGTCGCCCACATAATCGGCCACGCGCTGGATCGCATCGATTTGGTAGTTGTGCGCGAGGATCAGCGCGTTGCGTTCTTTCTTGAGAGCAAGCACTTCTTCTTGGATCGCAGTGAGTGGCGCTTCATCACCCTGCTTGGGGGTGAAGACCATTGGTTCGTAGTTGAGAGTCGCGGTAGCCATGGCGTTTAGATTAGACGAACGAAAGTCGAGCGCATCTGCGGCGAAGTCAAGCAGGCGAATTGGAGACAAGGTTTGCATACGCCGCGGTTTTGCTTAGATACTATAGTTCCACAAGATATGGCTAACACCTCTCTTACCTATGGATCCAGTAACTGAGTCTCAAAAGCCACTAATCGCCGTCGCAGGGGCTAGTGGCTTTGTCGGTTCTCATTTGCGTGATTCCCTTAAAGGCGATTATCGGGTTCGTGCGCTCACGCGCAGTACCTCCGTGGCCGAACAAAGTCCCGATGCGACCAGCACGGAGTGGCGTGAGTGTGATCTTTATTCACTCCCAAAAGTGACCAAAGCATTAGGCGGCTGTGATTGTGGCATTTATCTTGTGCACTCAATGGCACCTTCCTCTCGACTTGTGCAGGGCAGCTTTGAAGATACCGACTTATTACTAGCGGATAATTTCATCCGTGCTGCCGAGGCTGCAGGGCTTAAACACGTCGTCTACTTGAGCGGGCTTATGCCAAACACAAGGGAGCCTCTGTCGCCGCATCTCCGCAGCCGACTTGAAGTGGAAAACGTCCTGCGTTCTCGCTCGGTCAAAGTGACTGTATTGCGCGCAGGCTTGATTTTTGGTCCGGGAGGCTCCTCGTTCTCATTGCTGATCAACTTGGTTCGACGACTTCCTGTAATGCTACTGCCGGCTTGGGGGCGCTCGAAGACTCAATCAATAGATATCGAGAATGTCTGCCAAGCTTTCAGACTTTGCTTGCAAGAGGCTGAATTGGCTGGGGAGACTTACGATCTGGGCGGACATTGCGCCATGACCTATCGCGAGATGATCAGTCAAACCGCCGACCTACTTGGCAAGCGCGCTCGCTTCTTTAATTTTCCTTATAATTGGTTTGGACTCTCAAAGCACTGGGTCTCCGTGTTCGGCGGTGTGCCACCTGCCCTTGCGGGGCCATTGCTAGAAAGTCTGCAACATGACCTCGTAGCCCAGTCTAGCGTCCTGAGCGCACGACTGAAAAATAAATTTGTTAGTTTTGAGGCCTCTTTTCGCAAAAGCGTAGATGGCGAAGGGATACCAAAGCCAAATCCACGCAGTGCGACCCAAGCGTCGGATCGTAAGTTTATTAAACAAGCGCGCCGAGTACGTTCGGTGCAGCGCATGCCCTTGCCTGCAAATTGGAGCGCACAAAAGATAGCCACGGGATATGGCGAATACCTCAGTCGCCGTTTCCGCGGGCTGATTGACGCGACTAAGGATTCCGACGGCGTTGTCCGCTTAGCCACCCTTGGCGGGATCGTCCTTCTAGAACTCACGCCTTCACCTTATTCGCAGGGGAGCGAGCGGCGCTGTGCCTTTTACATATCAGGGGGTAAGCTTTCGCGCGATGTCGACCCGCCTGGGCGATTAGAGTTCCGCTTGTTTCCCGAGCAGGCTTGTTTGATCGCCTCTATCCACGGTTTTGCACCGACTCTCCCTTGGTGGATCTACGCGAATACGCAGGCACGCATCCATTTAGCAGTGATGCGTGCTTTTGGCAGACATCTAGAGCGGAAGTCGGGACAAAGTAAGCTCTAATCTATGGTACGACAGCCTTAGTTTCGGCTACTTCCAGTGTTCAACTGTCAATTTCGATGTGTAATTGTCTTCTCTCATGACTCTAGCTTTTTTCACTTTATGCCCCAACGTCTATCTCAAGCTTTCTTAATCTTTACGGCTCTAGCGGTCGCTTTTTGGGGCACTGCCGTATGCCACGCCTCGGACAAGGAACATGGCACGTTCCCTGAGTGGTCAAAGAGTACCGGGATCTACGAGGTCAACGTACGCCAGTTTTCTGAAGAGGGAGGTTTTGCTCAGGTCACTGAATATTTGCCAGAGATCAAAGCCATGGGCATCGATCTCATTTGGATCATGCCGATTCACAAGATCGGAAAGAAAAACCGAAAGGGAAGCATGGGCAGTTATTACTCGATCAGCGACTACAAGTCGGTCAACCCAGAGTTTGGGTCAGAAGAAGATTTTCAGGAACTCATCGACCGCGCTCATGAACTGGGCATGTATGTGATTCTGGATTGGGTAGCCAACCACACGGCTTGGGATCATCGTTGGACCCAGACGAATGCCGATTTTTACGAGAAGAACGAATCAGGCGGGTTCATCCCGCCAGTCGCGGATTGGACAGATGTGATCGCGCTCGATTATGGCAGTACTGAGATGCGCCTCTCTATGATTGATGCGTTGGAATATTGGGTGCGCGAGTTTAATGTAGATGGCTATCGTTGTGACGTTGCCGAGGAGGTGCCTATTGATTTTTGGAACGACGCACGTGCCGCGCTGAATCAAATTAAGCCTGTCTTCATGCTGGCCGAAGGGCAGCGACCTGAGTTTCACGAAAAGGCCTTTGAGATGACTTACGCATGGCACCAAATGGGGGAGATGCGTAAGCTTATGGCAGGTGAGATAAATGCCAAAAACCTCGCTGACTACGAGGCCTTCGAGCAAAACGAAAAATACCCCGATAACGCCATTCGTATGCGCTTTCTGAGTAACCATGATGAGAATAGCTGGCATGCCACCGTCGAACAAGATTACGGTCCCGCTGCAGGAGTATTACGTGCCTACACTTTCGCGGCACCCGGAATGCCACTCATTTACAACGGGGAGGAAGCGGGACTTGACCGCATGCTGTTGTTTTTTGAAAAGGACGAGATCGATTGGCGCCCGCACCCTGAGCGTGCCCATTTAACCCGCCTCTTTCAATGGAAACAAGGCAATCAAGCCCTCTGGAATGGTGCTTATGGCGGGGACTTTGTGAACTTTAAAACCACTGCCGAGGAGCAAGTTTGGGCATTTCATCGTAAGAAAAATGGCGATAAGATCGTAGCGATACTAAACTTCTCGCCGGAATCTGCGAGTTTCTCGATTAACGACCCAGCACTGGCGGGACAATATACAGATATACTAACCGGTCAATCGCACGAGTTAGAGGCCAAGGAGAACATGACCATCAACCCCTGGGGTTACTGGCTTCTTGAGTCGAGATAACAGTAACTCTCGCCAGCGCATACGAAGAGTTTGCTTGGCCAACCCAAAAGTTTCGAACTGCCTTACTTCTTTAGGACAATGAGATCTGCACGGCGATTTTGCGAAGACAGCTCCCTGGATAAGCCACTAGTTGCTTCAAGGCTGCCCTTGGAGAGCTTCTCGATGCGTTCTGGCGTGATGCCGAGTGTGTCAAGGTAGTCCCCAATGCTGTTTGCGCGGCGATCACCCAATACAAGGTTGTATTCACTGGTGCCGTGCCAGTCGCAGTGACCTTCAACTAGAAGGTGGTGTTCCGAGTTCTGCTCCAGATACTCGGCTGCTTGCTGAAGCTTTGATCGCTCTGATGCGCCGACAGAGGAGGAGTCAAAGCCGAAGTAGACGGGAGGCAGCACGCCTTCAACCATAGTATAGTCGCCGTACTTATCGTCGCCGATATCATCGCCTTCATTGCGCTCTTGGAGGCTCCCATCGAACTCGTCTGGGATAAAATCCATATCACCAAGGCTATTACTTCCGTCGCTGTATTGAGAGGGCGCTTGTGTGCTAGAGCAACCGCTAAGGACAAAAATTGATAAAATCAGAGTAAGGAATGTACGGGCGGTCTTGTTCATAATTACTTAATGTGGTGGTTTGATTTGTAACTCGCAAACATTTTCCTATTTCTAGGGATAAATTTTCACACCCACTTGCACCTTTCTATGACTGCGCCCATCGTATTTCTGGTTGATAACGGTTCGCTCCGCCCACAAGCTACTTTCTGTTTGCGTAGCTTAGCTGATGCTTTAGCAAGGCGTACGGCTCTACCAGTTGAGGCAGTCAGTCTACTGCATTCGCATAAGATTGCGGCCGATAAACTAAACGGCGTGTCTGCGACTATCGTCAAACGTCGCTTGCGAGAGTGCCTAGCGGCGGGGCAGCGCGAGTTTATCTTTCTGCCACTCTTCCTGGGCCCTAGTCTAGCAGTTACCGATTACCTGCCACAAGTCATCGATGAATTGTCGGGCGAATATCCCGAGTTGAAGGTTCGAATTGCTTCCGTTCTTGCTGGCGATAATCTCGACGCACCTGACCCTCGTCTTGCGCAGATACTAGCAGATCAAATTCGCACTTTACAGCCTTCACCTAGTACGAAGGTAGCACTGGTCGATCATGGAACACCAATCATCGGAGTCAATCGTGTGCGAAACGCGGTGGGACGGCAACTGGCAAGTGAGCTAGATGCGTCCGTGGTATTACCCTGCTCGATGGAACGGCGAGAGGGTGAGGCCTACGCGTTTAATGATCCCTTACTAGAAAAGCTTGGTGAAGTCGATGATTTCGCAGGTGGTCGCCTAATCCTCGCTATGTTTTTTCTGCTCCCCGGCCGCCACGCGGGGGAGGGAGGCGACGTGGCCGAAATCTGCGACGGGTTAATTGCAGCGGGCGCC
>CALBPO010000057.1 GCA_937899295.1 uncultured Opitutia bacterium | reverse complement strand
GCCCTTGGACCAAGATGCAGGGGCTTGCTTGGCACATGGCAGCGCGCAAGGGCGTTGGCGCTGGCAACAGAGACGCGCTGATGCCGCCGTGGGGCCACGAGAACGAGCATGTCGCATGGCAGAAGCTCGCCGCCAAAGCATGCATAGATCTGAAGCGTGCGCGAGGATCCGAAAACGCTATGCTCGAGCAGCTGGCATTCAGCGACGCCGCGATGCCCGGTGCGGGGTCGGTGCTGCGAACGCCGACGCCGCTGCGGGGCGCGTGGCTTCCGCGCTACGGGCTCGTCGCCTCGTTTACCTCTGCGATGTGCCTGGCCTGATGCGTGACGTGAATGACCCCGAGTCGCTCATTTCCTCTGTCAGAGTCGACGAGGTTGAAGCGCTGGTCAAAGACGGCACCATCAGCAAAGGTATGATCCCAAAAACTGACAGCGCGGTTAGCGCACTTAAAAACGGTGTTCACCGCGTCCACTTCATCGACGGGGAGCAAGCCCACAGTCTCCTACTAGAAATCTTCACCGACCAAGGCGTCGGTTCCGAGATCGTGAATGCTTGATCCTTAGTTTCCCGCGAATCCTTTCCAATGAACCATCATCCCACATTAGTCAAAAACTACGGTCCGCCCGCGTTCGTCGCTGCGCGGGGCGAAGGCGTGTATCTCTATGACGATTCAGGCAAGCAATACCTTGATTTTGGCAGTGGTATCGCGGTCACCTCTGTGGGGCACTCACACCCAAAATGGGTCGCCGCCCTGCAAGCACAAGCCGCGACGCTCACTCATTGCAGTAATCTCTATGCTATCCCGCAGCAGCAACAGCTTGCTAATCGGCTCGTCGCTCAAGCAGGCGCAGGTCGTTTACTCTTTTGCAACAGCGGCGCAGAATCCAATGATGCTCTGATTAAACTCGCACGGCTCCACGGCAAAAACATCTGTGGCGAAGAAGGCAAACGCTTCACCGTGGTCGCTGCCCAAAACGCATTCCACGGCCGGACCTTCGGCGGGATGGCGGCCACTCCACAAGAGAAGATTCAAGGCGGCTTCCGGCCAATGCTGGAAGGCTTCAAGTTTGGCGAACTCAATAAAATCGAAACTTTTGATAACTTGGTCGACGACTCGGTTGCGGCAGTCTTCATCGAATCGATACAGGGTGAAGGCGGACTTTTCCCTGCCGATGCTAGCTTTCTACAAGAGCTAAGGGCACTTTGTACTGAGCGGAACGCGCTACTCATGCTAGACGAAGTGCAATGCGGCATCGGACGGAGCGGGCACTTTTTCGCCTTTGAAGAGAGCGGCGTCAAACCTGATGCCATCGGTATGGCCAAAGGACTCGGAGGGGGGGTTCCCATCGGTGCCATCTGGGTCTCAGAGCCTTATGCAGAACTTTTTCAGCCTGGCTCACACGGTACTACATTCGGTGGCAGTCCACTCGCCAGTGCTGCGGCCAACGCGACTCTCGACATCATCGAAGAGGAAAATTTGATCGAGAATGTTGCGACCAACAGTCCCCAGTGGCACGCCGAACTACAAAAGTTAGCTGAAAAATATCCCGAACTAATTGCTGGCATACGGGGTGCTGGCTACATGGTGGGGCTCGCGCTCAAACCCGAAGGTCACAATCTTAAGATCACTGCTGCCGCCCAAGAAAAAGGCCTCCTTACTGTTCCCGCCGCGTGTAATGTAATCCGGCTTCTTCCTCCACTCATCGCCACAACCCAACAACTCAGCAAATCCGTCGCTATTCTGGACGAGGTTTTTTCTGAACAAATTTCGTAATTCTTCATTATTCCTTCAGCCCTAAAGGGCACCCGCTTCACCCGTCCCTTCGGGGTAAACCCTAAGCGGTTCATCTTCATCGCGCTTCTCGCGTTACATCCTAGTTCAACACGATGCACCATTTTTTAAAAGAAACCGATTTCACACCCGAACAAGCTCAGCATGTTTTCCTACTCGCCAAGCAATTCAAGGACGATCGGCTCAATTGCCCGCAGACCCTTAAAAAGCAATCCTGGGGTCTACTCTTTTATAAGAGTAGCACGCGGACACGGATCTCCTTCGAAGTTGGCGTCAATGAACTCGGTGGATTTCCCATCGTGCTTGACTCGCAAAACACACAAATCGGACGAGGCGAGACGATTGCAGACACCGCTAAAGTGATGTCCCAATATCTGCATGGCCTCGTTATTCGGACTTACGGACATGAGATTGTAGAAGGATTTGCCAAGCATGCTACGATGCCCATTGTCAATGGACTGACCGATCTCAACCACCCCTGCCAGCTTTACACAGATATATTCACCCTGCTTGAGCGCTACTCGCCCGAGGCGATGGATATCAACACACTTAAGGGTAAGAAAGTAGTTTTTCTCGGTGATTGCGCCAGCAACATGGCCAACTCATGGATTCACTCTGCTGCCATGTTCGGTATGGAGATCACGCTCGCGGGTCCCGAAGGTTTTGCGCCAACTCATGAAATTGATGCTGTATTAGAAGCAGATGGATTAGCAAAACAATACGTCTTCACTACCGATACCAAGTCAGCGGCCGAAGACGCGGACGTCCTCTGCACAGACGTATGGGTCTCGATGGGTGACGAGGCTGAGGCTGCAAAACGCAAGGCAGCGATGACTCCCTACCAGGTAGATGGCGATTTACTGGCATTGGCAAAGTCAGATGCCTACTTCCTCCACTGCCTCCCCGCCCACGCCGGTGAAGAAGTCAGCCAGGAAGTGCTCGACAGCCCTCAAAGCATCATTTTCGACGAGGCTGAGAACCGGTTACATGCGCAAAAGGCTATTATGGCGAAGCTAGTCGAGTTGAATTCGTAGGCTAAATTCAATGCCTACCTGCATTTTACAAGTTTTCAGCATTGTTACAGCTTGGACCGCACGCCAATTTAGCTGTTTTTACGACTTTTCCAGCTATGCATCCGATCATTCTTAAAGGCCGTCCGGCATTCTCCGATTTCCGTCTCGCCGCGCTTAAAAAAGCGCTCAATGAAGCCATCGACGCGCACGAGATCGCAGAGATCGACGCCGTCGAGTGCTACTTCATCGAGGCGGCTAATCCACTCGACGATACCACCAACGAGCGCGCTTTCGCCCTCCTTGCGGCACAGGAACATTTTAACCATGCCGATGAAGGCGGTTTCTATGTCACCCCGCGAAAGGGCACGATCTCGCCCTGGTCTACCAAGGCAACAGACATCTTTAACAACTGTGCCCTTGAGGCTGTGGCACGCGTCGAGCGCGGTATTCACTTCCATCTAAGTACCGCCGACGGTCTCATTCTCGGCATAAAAGACCTTGGTTTGGGGCTCCTCGCCCTGCACGACCGTATGACCGAAGCCGTCTATGACGACGTTTCCGACTTCTTCAGCCACTTCGAACCCGCCCCCCTGCGCACTGTGCCACTCATGGCTGAGGGTCCCGAAGCTTTTGCTAAGGCCAACATTGACTGGGGCCTCGCGATGTCGGAACCCGAGATCGATTACTTAGTAGCCGCCTACCAGAAAATGAAACGCGACCCGACCGATGCCGAGCTTGTCATGTTCTCGCAGGTCAACTCCGAGCACTGCCGTCACAAAATTTTCAATGCCGACTGGATCGTCGACGGCGAGAAGAGCGATCTTTCCCTCTTCGGTATGATCCGCAACACCCATAAGTTGAATCCCGAAGGCACGCTCTCCGCCTATGCTGACAACTGCGGCGTGATCCCAGGTTCAACTGCAGACTGGTGGGAAGTCGACCAAATGAGCTCAAGCAAAACTTATCGTAAGACGCCGAGCCAGCTAGACATTCTTTGTAAAGTAGAGACCCACAATCACCCCACGGCAATATCGCCATTCCCCGGCGCCGCAACGGGCGTCGGTGGTGAAATCCGTGACGAAGGTGCCACCGGCATTGGTGGTCGCCCAAAGGCTGGCATCTCTGCCTTCATGGTTTCCAATCTCGAAGTACCCGGCTACACTCAGCCATGGGAAAAACATATCGCCGAGCACCCGACCCGCATGGCCTCCCCGCTCGACATCATGCTTGAAGGCCCAATCGGTGGGGCAGCCTGCGGCAATGAGCTCGGGCGCCCGCAACCTTGTGGCGTGTTCCGCCCCCTGCAGCGAGACCACTCGCGCGTGCAGCACGGCCATCTCGTCGTGCGCCTGCTGGGCGTACGAGC
>CALBPO010000056.1 GCA_937899295.1 uncultured Opitutia bacterium | reverse complement strand
CGCGGTTCAGCCACTGGGGGGCTGCTGGATTGTAGCGAAGACCACCTGCTCCATAGAGCACAGCGCCGATATCGGCACAGCCTAGAGGGAGGCCAAGGTGGCCAGAACTGCAGGCATGAATCGCATCGATCGCGAGGCCGCGAGCTTGGGTCGCTGCTTGGGAGAGAATATATATTTGCATAAGATTAGGTATGTTTTGCCCTTGGTAGGCCTCGCTTCTATTTAATTAAAAGCTACAAAGCATGTTTGCCCAAGGCGGAATGGGAAGAAAAAACAATTTCCTTTCAATGAAATCACCCTATAATAGTCATTCAAACCTCGACTTTAGTCAAAGTCACCACTAGCCCGAAAGTATGACGCACGAAGAATTAGAAGAAGGTTCAATCCTCAATCTTGATTTCGCAAAGCTACGTAAAGTGGCTAATTGTGAGTCTGATGTGCTGCCCGCAATCGCACAAGACGCCCAAACAGGAGAAGTGTTGATCGTAGGCTACGCGAACGAACTCGCTTTAGAAACTGCGCTCGAATGTGGCATGGCGACCTTCTGGAGCACAAGCCGCAACGAATTGTGGATCAAAGGTAAGACCAGCGGCGATTACCTTAAAATTGAAGGCATCTATGTGAACTGTGAGCAAAACTCGATTCTTTATAAAGTCACCCCCGCAGGCAAAGGTGCCTGCCACACAAAAAATCAAGAGGGCATCGCTCGCGCAGGATGCTATTATCGCCGCATCAAAGAAGACGGCTCGCTCGAGTTTGTTAACGAGGCGCAGGACTAAGATTAAGAGCAATCCCTCAAGCGTTTTCGCGTTGACCCCCTCCACGCAGCCACGAATCTTGTTCTATTTAAGTCGGCTCCCGTAGTTCAATGGATAGAGCGGCGGTCTCCGAAGCCGCAAATGGCAGTTCGAATCTGCCCGGGAGCACCACTACATCCCCTGCTCTACGTTATCACCGTATTTATTAGCTTCGCTGTCGCCTGCCCTCAGCACCCAGATTAGGTATGGTATAATTCCAACAATGGTAAGCGGAATAAGCTGCCACCACCCAGACCTACCGACGTCATGTAGTCGTCTAGCTCCTAGTGCAAATGTTGGTACTAGTATCGCCAAGCTCCAAACTAAATCGATAATATCGACTGGACTTAATTCTCCTCCGATGGAAGCGCGTAGGACCTCAATAACTAATGTTATTAAAAGTGACCAAAGGAGCCAAAACCAGTAGGCACTTCTGGAAGATCTACCAGAAAATTTGGCGTAATTCCTAAAAAAAAGGACCCAAGATTGAGTAAACGATACTTTACGGTGTGTGTTATCCATGACTACATACTAGCTAAGCAATTATGCTCGGCAAGGATTTTTATTATTTATAGAGTTATGCTTGGATTTATCTTATTATACTTTTATGCATAAAATTTCAGGTGTCTTTAGTGCTGCACTTACACCTATCAAACAAGATTTATCTATTAATCAACATCTCTATCTTCGTCATTGCCAGTTTTTAATGAGGCAAGGTCATGACGGATTGGCAATATTTGGCACCACAGGTGA
>CALBPO010000055.1 GCA_937899295.1 uncultured Opitutia bacterium | reverse complement strand
CGATTTGCTTGGTCGGTTTTTTCTCTTCGCTTACCTTACCTTCTTTACCGACGCAGCGCTCGCGAATGGCGATGGCTTTTTCCTTATCCCAGAGGCGCTCTGCTCGGCCGTGTGGATGCTCGGGTTTTTTCTTCCAGTCGAGGTCGATCCATTTGCCGGGGTAGTTGCCCTTAGCCACGGCAAAGTCGGCGTGGATCTCCCAGTAGTCTTCGGGCTTGAAGGCTTGGATCTCACGCTCACGTTTGGCTAGGATGGCTAGGGTAGGCGTCTGCACACGGCCTGCGGCGGTGATGTTGAATCCACCGTGGCGAGAGCGGAAGCAAGTGAGGGCGCGGGTCGAGTTGAGGCCCACGAGCCAATCCGACTCGGAACGGCATTTAGCGGCGTCGGCGAGGTTGGACATTTGCTCGCCCTCGCGCAGCGCTTGCCAAGCTTCTTGGATCGCACCCGTAGTCATTGATTGCATCCAGAGGCGTTTGACTGGCTTTTTTATCTTACCAATTTCCATTATGTATTGGAAAATCAGCTCGCCCTCTCGGCCGGCATCACAAGCATTAATAATTACATCGAACTCTTTCTTCTTAGCAAGGCCAAGGACGTGTTTGAGGCGACCAGCGCTTTGTTCGATTGGCTGGAGCTCAAACTTCTCGGGAATGGCGGGAAGTACATTGAAGTTCCAGGGCAGATTTTTGCCATTGGGACCAGTCGGCATCTTCAGCTCGACAAGGTGGCCAACGGCCGATGTGATGGCAGCACGATCGCTTTCGAAATAGGTCGCATCACGCGATTTGCCCTTTTTGTCAAATTTGCCAAATTCTTTACTCAGGGCTTTGGAGAGGTCGGTCGCGACAGAAGGTTTCTCGGCGATGATTAGATATTTCATAGAAAGTAGATGCGCGGTAGCCACCGAAGATCACGAGGGCATGCTGTTTTTTCGAGAGAAAGCGTTGATTAAATCTGGCGTCAACCCTCTTTCTTGTTTTTGAGAATCGCTTTTTAGTTAAGTTCCAAGTTTTCTGCCCTATGCCTTCACTCCGTAGATTCCGCTATAAGCTTGCGCGCATGGCGAATGATTTTGCGCTTTTTACCACTGATGTGATCTACGATCGCCGGCACGGACGTGGGGCTGAAGTTTTGGCAAGTTTCCTCTATGGACTGTCTTTTATATTCAGGGCTCTCGTGCAGCTACGCTGGTATCTCTACGAACATAGGATCCTTCGTAATAAGCCACTGGGTTGCATGGTTGTTGTCGTTGGGAACCTCACCGTAGGTGGCACGGGCAAAACTCCAGTTGTGGAGAAATTTGCACGGACCTTGACTGAGCGTGGACGCAAAGTCGCCATTCTCAGTCGCGGTTATAAGAGTAAAAAAGAACCTGTGTTGGAAAAAATCTGGCGAAAGTTGAGCCATGGTGAAGAAGCCCCGCCCAAGATTGTTAGCGATGGTAAGACTGTCCTACTTGACTCCGAAGTAGCTGGCGATGAGCCTTACATGCTCGCCCAGAATCTCCCAGGCGTTGTTGTGCTTTGTGATAAAAATCGGGTCAAAGCCGGTTCTTTTGCCATTCGTAAGTTCGGTTGCGATACCCTTATTCTCGACGACGGCTTCCAATATCTACCGCTCAAGGGAAGGCTTAATCTCCTGCTCGTCGATAAAACGAATCCCTTCGGTAATCAGCATTTACTCCCCCGCGGCATCCTGCGCGAACCTATCAAACATCTATCACGTGCCAGCTATATCTTTCTGACTAAATCTGATGGCAATCGTGATGAAGCCCTCCTCGAGCTGATTCGCGAGAATAATCCTAAGGCTGAGATAATCGAATGCGCGCACAAGCCGCAGTATCTCCAATCTGTCGATACAGGCGAGCGCCTGTCGCTGGATGTACTTAGAGAGGCCAAGATCGGAGCCTTCAGCGGCATCGCCTCGCCGGAAAGCTTTGAAAAAATGCTCCGCGATTTCGGTGCTGAAATCCTTTACAACCAGCGCTTTCTGGATCACCACCGATTCACTCGTTACGAGATCGAGCGCCTCTACCGTAAGGCCGGCAAAGCCAATTTAGATATGATCGTGACAACTGAGAAGGACGCCGTGCGCCTCTTTGATGATATTAAGGCGAGCGTGCCTGTTTATTATCTACGCCTGGAAATCGACATTCTGAGCGGAGAGGAAGACTTTGAGAGCGCGACCGAGCGTATTTGCCGCCCACGCACACAAGAACCAATCAGTAAGCCCGCGGCACTTGGTGAAACTCCGAAAGGGACTTGATCTCACTAGTGGATTCCGACAGAGCTAAACTTACCCAATCACCACTTACCTAAATATATTAAAAATGGCTCCCGATCAGGCCTCCACTGAAATCAAACCTGCTGACAAAAAAGTCCAAGACCTTGAGGTCAAGGACGCGCAGATCATCTTCAACTCTGTCTGGGCAAGCCTAGAAGACGAACTAGGCGAGGAATATCTCCGCTTCCCGAAAGAGATTTTCTGGCTCAACGGTGCGCCTGGTGCGGGTAAGGGTACGAATACTGAGTTCATTATGCAGTATCGCGACCTCACAGCACCACCGCTTGTGGTCAGTGGTCTGCTCAAGAGCCCCGAAGCACAGAAGATGAAAGACGCTGGCATGCTAGTGGGCGACCGTGAGGTCATCGAGATCATGCTGCGCAAACTCCTTGACCCTGTTTATAAGAGCGGTGCAGTCGTCGATGGTTTTCCCCGCACAAAAGTACAGGTGGAGTGCGTTAAGCTCCTTTATCAAAAGCTGATCGAACAGCGTAATAAATTTAAAGAGACACTCTACTCTGAGCATTTCAAGAAGCCTCACTTCCATATCGTTGTGCTCTTTATCGATAAGAAGGAGAGCGTGAAGCGCCAAATAAACCGCGGAGTCGAAGCGCAGGCACATAACGAGGAAGTCCTTGAGTCCGGCGTCGGTGAAATTGAAGAACTGCGCCCGACCGACCTTGATCCTGAAGCGGCACTCAACCGCTACCGCACTTTCAAAGAGAAGACCTACGGTGCACTCAAAGACCTGCGCGAGATCTTCTTCTATCACTTTATTAATGCACACGGTACGATCGAAGCCGTCCGCCAACGTATTGACGATGAGCTACGTTACCAAGGCTCTCTCGAACTCGACGAGGCTACTTACGATCGCATCTCAAGCATTCCCGTAGCCGCTACTATATCAAAGCACGCCCGTCAGGATCTCGTAGACCGACTCGATGCCTATGTCGATCGCCAAGAGCCTCTCTTTGAGGAGGTTGTCGATCTTATAAAGAGTGACTTCATGCCGATCATCGAGCGCCACGCCATCTCAGGATCTGCCGTGATCAATACCGAGGACTCCGTCCTACATGATCCAGAGGCACTCGCCATGCTGATTGATATTTTTTCCGAGCGAGGTTACCACGCAATTGTCGATCTGCACCGTGAAGAAATTCCAGACTCTATCGACCCCAAGACCTTCAAAATTAAGACCCGCATTAAGCGCATCTTCCGTGTGCGTGTTCAGTTTAAGGGCTCTGCTATTCGCCGCGGACGTT
>CALBPO010000054.1 GCA_937899295.1 uncultured Opitutia bacterium | reverse complement strand
TTGCTGGTCGAATGCGCCCGGGGAAACCGCGTGCGAAACTGTTTCAGCGACCGATCGGCGCATCCCGATTTCCACCGTCTCCGGATCGGTCATCGCCCACTGGATGATCGTCTCGATGATCGGAGGGATGGTCGCTGAGAAAAGGGAAGTGTGCCTTTTCTCTGGGCATTGCTGGATGATTTTCTTGACGTCCGGCATGAAGCCCATGTCGAGCATCCTGTCGACCTCGTCAAGCACAAGGACTTCGACTGATTTGAGGTCAAAATTCTTCTGCTGCAAATGGTCGAGTAAACGACCCGGCGTCGCAATGACGACATCCGCACCTTCTTTAATCTCGTCGATCTGTTTACCGTAGCCGACACCACCGTGAATGAGGCAGCACTTTGGCGCGCAATATTTACCGTAAGAGGCAAACTGATCCTCGACCTGAGCAGCGAGCTCCCGAGTGGGGCCAAGCACGAGGCAACGAGGCGCCGCGCCTTGCTTGTGGCCTCCGAGTCGATGCAAGATGGGCAGCGCGTAGGCAGCAGTCTTACCAGTACCGGTCTGCGCAGAGCCGATAACATCGCGGCCTTCAAGAATATGGGGAATAGATCCCGCCTGAATGGGAGTCGGCTCTTTGAAGCCGAATTCGTCGATAGATTTAAGGATAGACTCATCGAGTCCAAGTTCGTGGAAGGTCATAATTAGCTGTGGGATGAATGCCCGGCCAACATAATTACGCATCCGGGTCCGATGATAATCTGAACTTTTGAAAGCAAGAATGCTAAGAGTTCCAGATTGAAAAGCACAGACAGTGCCTGCATTTAATTGAAGATCAAGGAGAAAGCTAGGTGCACATATTTCGAGCATTCGATTACGCTAGAAAATATTATTTGAACGATTACTTCCTAAAAAAGCGCCAGCCTTTTAGGGTATCAAAAACTCGCTACGAATGACCACCTGAAACACTGTGGCCATTATTTACTAGGACTCATCATAAGCTTGAGCTCGGTCATACTATGCCCGATAATTAAATAATGAGTTCTACCTACCGAGGACGTATTGCGCCGACACCAACGGGCTATTTACACCTTGGACATGCGCGCACTTTTTGGATCGCAATGGAGCGGGCTAAGGAAGCAGGTGGCCAACTTATCTTTCGCGACGAAGACCTTGATCCGCAGCGCTGTAAACAAGAGTTCTCACAAGGGGCAATCGAAGACCTGCGTTGGTTCGGCTGCGACTGGCAGGAGGGACCCGACGTAGGAGGCAGCGTAGGCCCCTACCGACAAAGTGAACGCCTGACTACATTTATGACCGCATGGGAGCAACTGAAAGATAGCGGCTATATTTACCCCTGTGAAAAATCGCGTAAAGACGTGGCTCGGGCCGCTCAAGCACCTCATGCAGACGAAGAAGCAAGCGAACCAATCTACCCTGAGAGCTGGCGCCCTCCCTTTGGCCATGGCAAAGACGCCCAAAGCCCTAAGGATAGCAATTGGCGCTTCCGCGTGCCTGAAGACCGCACGATAGAATTCGACGACATTCGACTAGGTCCCTGCGCTTTTGATTGCCTACGCGACTTTGGCGACTTCCTCGTCTGGCGGCGCGATGGCGTGCCCGCTTATGAACTCGCCGTAGTGGTGGACGATGCAGCCATGCAGATCAGCGAAGTCGTACGCGGCGAAGACCTGCTCATCTCAACTGCGCGGCAGATCTTGCTCTACGAAGCGCTTGGCCTGCAGCCGCCACAATTTTACCACACTCCCTTACTTTGCGATACGAGTGGGCAACGGCTTGCCAAACGGAACCGCTCGCTCACACTCCGCGAACTAAGAGAAGCTGGTCACCAAGCAGAAGACCTCCGCACATCGGAAGATTGGTGGTCAGGACTCGACGATTAAATTGACTACGCTAGAGAAAGTGCGACAGCGAAAAAGCCTGCGGTAATACTTTCTACCGTACACTTGGGCTACCAAAATCTTCTAGCTTAGCAATTCGCGAAATTGATTTAACACTTTGCCAAAAGCGCGCCTAGCCAGCGCACGGTGATGAGCACGCAAACCAAGCCCGAAAGTAAAAAAACGGCTAGACTAAAACCAACGGAGGCCACGAAACCAAAGTAGCCGAAGCTGGCAATGATCATGGCCACTGGCAGCCAGTCACTATGCAGACGCCGAATCTTGGCAGCACGGTATGCGGATAAAAAAAATGGAGCGGCACCAAGCAATAAAGTGAAACAAAGGCAAGCCATGCTAAGTAAGTGAAGCAAAGTCAGAAACTCATCCTTACGAATTACATACTCTGAGAATACTGCTAGCAAGAGCGCGTTACTTGTGAAAATGAGGGAAAGCAGAAGTCGTAAAAATAGCGGAGATATGCGGGGCTCGCTACCTGGGTCTTTGGGGGTGGAGCGAAGGTGATAGCCAAACTTGAGCAGCTCTAAACCGAGTTTGGATAAATCAAAAGCTCCTCGCTTCCAATGCAAGGTTAGCGAGTGCCTCGAAAGGCTTGCTCTAGCCTCAAAGAGTCCTGTTTGATTTTTTGCAAGCCGCTCAGAAAGCCAAGCGCAGGCCACGCAGGACATACCCTGGATCTCGAAGACCGCCTCGACCGATTCGCCGAATCCCGCTTCGACTCTACGTTGAGCCTCACACAGAGCATCAATATCAATATCATCGAGACGGCGATCTTTAACCGGTGGGGAGGCTCGGTCTTGCAAGCGGTAGAAGTCGCCCATGCCGCCATCTTTGATTAACAGATAGACTTGCTGGCAACCAGAGCAGCAAAATTCGCCGACACCAGAATCTTGGATATAGGCCGTCGCGCAGTGTCTGCATAGATTCTGCATCGAAGTTGTGGGAAAAATTAGTTCAGAGAAAAGATATGATTTTGATGTGGTGCCTGGTTAACGCAACCTAAACGCAAAAGGCACTCAGGCTCAACAATCGACCGAGCGACTAGTAAATCGGGTGCGCAAAGCATGGCTTAAAGGTTGATCTTTCAAGAATATACGACCAGATAAATCTTAACCCTGTAACTATGCCTACTACCGACTCCAAGAAGATCGAAATATTGCTGTTTGAAGATAAGGGGGAAGATGCGGCCCAAGTGACCAAACATCTCGACCTATCCAAGCTAGATTTCAATGTCAGTATAGCCACACGCTTAGCCGATGGTATCGAGCAACTCAAGACGCGACGTTTCGACCTCGCCCTACTCAATCTCAACCTGCCGGACAGTTGTGATATTGATACGCTTCACACAGTTATGAAGGCCTCGCAAGGTGAAGCCATCATTGTGCTAACAGATACTGACGACGAAGTACTTTCGCTCAAAGCACTCAAATTAGGCGCTCAAGATTCTATCAACAAGCATTGTATCAATAGCGAAGCCATGCGCCGCTCAATCCTCCATGCTATTGAACGTTCAAATTTACTTACCAGTCTCGAAGCGCGCACTGAAGGGGTCCAATGCCAAGCCACTATTCTAGGCGACATCACCAATCAAAAAAACGCGGAAGACGCTACGCACAGCTAAGCAGAACACTCACAGATTTCACAAATGGCTATATAGACATCGATGAAGCCGTGAAAATTATCACTAATAACCAAACAA
>CALBPO010000053.1 GCA_937899295.1 uncultured Opitutia bacterium | reverse complement strand
ATTGCTTTTTGAAGTTCGTTGCACAATATTACATCATATTCTTTCTCCCGTATATAATCATCAGGTGGTGATATATCTTTTCGAGATGCCATGTTGAAATATACTCGTTGTGTTGATTCCCAATTAAATTCTTTGATTTGAATTGTCGGAGATAAACAAGATGCACAAAATATCCCTGTTGTTGGGACATCTTGCCATTCTACAACATTGTTACTATTTACAATGTCGTCCTTAGCCCAGCCCTCATGATCCTTGGGTTCACACTTCTTCTTGAGATCGCCACTCGCTTCTCACTCTTTTTAATGGGTCTTGTTTACACCAGCCTCACATTCGGTCTTATTCTGATCAAACAAGATTCGGGTATTGCTTGGCTAGGTGTCCATATCGTCATAATTGTTATGGCGCTCGCACTTGCTAAACACAACAAGTTTGCTATTCTAAAAAAGTGGTAAATTTGGCTATATAACTCATGGACTTCGAACTCCCCAGTCTCTCTCGCCGAGAATTCCTTTCAAAGTCAACTATTGGAGCCGGCCTGGTGCTCGGCGCGCCGTCCATTCTCAAAGCCGAGGCATCAGGTTCCCCTGATGATGACATCCGCGTCGGCTTCATTGGCTGTGGCAAACAGCATGAAGTGCTCTTCAACGCTATGGTTAACATACCAGGCATCCGATATGTGGCTGCCTGCGATATAATGAAGGCCCGAGTCGGACGCACTTTTTCTGCAATCAAATCGCGCTTTGATTATAATATCAACCGCTACCTCAGCGCGGAGGAGATGCTGGATAAGGAAGATCTAGATGCCGTCTTCGTGGCTACGCCTGATTTCTGGCATGCGCCACACACCGTGATGGCTCTCGAAGCAGGCTGTCATGTGTATTGCGAAAAGATGATGTCCAACACAATCGAAGGGGCACGTAGTATCGTCGCAGCGATGGATCGCACTGGTAAGCTATGTCAGATCGGGCACCAACGCCGGAGCAACCCGCGCTATCAATTCGTGCTGAATGAACTGATTCAAAAAGAAAATGTCTGCGGTCAGATTATTAACCTAAACGGCCAATGGAATCGAGCACTTAGCTCCTCCCAAGATATTGTTTCGAAACCCTCAATTCTTCCCGAAGCTAGTATTCTCCGTGAGTATGGTTTCAATGCCGGTGCCGACCATACACTAAGTCTCGAGGAACTGCGTCATCGTTTCCTCAACTGGCGCTTTTACACAGAGCTCTCTGGGGGACCGATCTCCGACCTAGGAGCCCACCAGATTGATATATTTAATTGGTTCCTTGGTACTCAACCAAAGTCCGTCATGGCTTCTGGAGGACGTAGTTACTTTAAAGATCGCGAGCACTTTGACAATGTCATGTGCATCTTCGAATATGAGACACCATTGGGTAGCGCACGCGCTTTTTATCAGGTCCTAACCACGACTAGTTCGGGCGGCGGTTACTACGAAACATTCATGGGGACTGATGGCACGATCGAAATGTCCGAGCGCGAAGCATATACTAATATTTACAAGGAATCGGGTGCAGACTCCACGAAGTGGGACGAACTTGTCAGGCGTGGATTACTTAAGAAAGAATCTGCCGGTGTCGCTGCAGGTGGAAGCGATGCCATCGCTTCTTACGAATCCGCGCCACCTGACAAATACGCCCTCCCCGGTGGAATGAGTAAACAGCCACACACACCACATGTAGAAAATTTTTATGGAGCCATCCGAGGCGATACTAAATTGACCTGCGATGCCCGCCACGCACTTGAATCGGAAGCTCCGATCTATTGGGTTAATCCCGCCGCCAACAGTCATGAAATAATCAATTTCACCGAGGAACATCTACACGCTTAGAAAAAGCAAAATTTCTGAATGAACACACATAATACAATGAAACAAATCGCACTCTTCGCCCTCAGTTCTATCACATTAATTTTTGCCGGATGTGGCGACAAAGCCTCAACCAGTGACAGAACGGAAGCCTCACCAGATTCCGCAGTAAGTACCGCAGGTAGCATGCCACTGACCACGGAGATCCCACCAGAACTCATTGAAGGCACACCGCAACCGATCAAAGTGCCCAACCTTGAACTGGCTCCTTCCAGTGCCCCGGTCCTCATGGTTCCCGTAGGCACTCAACTTCTATCCGCGAATAAGTCTGTGACCGGCAGCGACGACTTTCCCATAATCGGAGAACTTTCCTATATAACTGACGGCGACAAAGAGGCGGGCGAAGGTTACTTTGTCGAGCTTATGGACGGTCTTCAATGGGTGCAAATCGACCTCGAAGCACCCGCAAATCTCTCCGCCATCTGGGTTTGGCACTATCACTCACAAGCACGCGCTTATCACGACGTAGTCGTGCAGGTCTCCAACGACCCCACCTTTGAGTCTGGAGTCACGGTCCTCTTTAACAATGACTACGATGACTCGGCCGAACAAGGTAAAGGCTCCTCCAAGCCTTACGTGGATTCCCGCTATGGTAAGTTAATCGATGCTAAAGGCGCCAACGCGCAATACGTGCGACTCTACAGTAATGGTAACACTGCCAACGACATGAACCACTACATAGAGGTCGAAGTCTACGGTAAATAGGAGAACTTTTTGTTCTGAAATCCTAGTGTTAGACTCTCTACCTTAACACGAGATCAGCGGGACTTTAAGAGGCCACGTAGCTGTGCCTCGTGTAAATCAAGCAAAGCGTTCTTATCCATTCCTTAATTGGAAGATCCAGCCATGCTGCATGGGTTATGCTGCAACAAAGATGTGTTCGTTTGTGCAATATGCTGTTTATTAAAAGCCTAAAAACCCCTCGGTAAAGCCAACTCCTGACTTGCTCCTTCGAGGCATTATATCGCTTAAGTCCAAGCACAAGGGTTGAAGTCGAATTAATTTTTCGTATCCAAAAGTGCCTACCACTCCCACGATGAGATGATAGGCTGAAGAAATTGTCGTCTTAATGGCTGGCAATTTCTGTCTATTAGATAAGCTTAGCCATCAAGATACTAAGTATTTACTTAAGTTTTAACTTCCATCCATCCCATCATGTCCAAGGTACGTGTTCGTTTCGCTCCTAGCCCTACGGGTTTCTTCCATATTGGGAGTGCCCGCACCGCCCTATTCAATTGGCTCTATGCGCGTCATACTGGCGGGACTTTTGTCCTCCGCATTGAAGATACTGACAAAGAGCGCAATACCGAAGAAGCTCTACAAGTCTTACTCGAGGGCATGAAGTGGATGGGAATGGACTGGGATGAGGGCCCCGACGTGGGCGGCAATTACGGCCCCTACTTCCAAAGTCAGCGACAGCCAATTTACGACGAGTATCTTGAGAAACTCACAGCCGCGGGGCGCACTTACGAAAAATACGGCGCAATCTGGTTCAACCTCGAGGGCGAACGTTACAGCACCTACGACGATTACTTGAAAACAGAGATTGAGAAAGTCAAAGCCATGCCCGTTGTGATCGAAGATGAGGTCCGCGGTCGTGTTGAGCGTGCGGAAGAAAAGGACTTCGTCCTCGTGCGCAAGGACGGTAGCCCTGGCTTCCACCTCGTCAATGTGATTGATGACATCACGATGGGTATCACGCATGTAATCCGCGGTGAAGATCATCTTTCAAATACCAGTAAACACGTCGAGCTGTATAATGCCTTTGGCGTGAAGCCACCAAAGTTTGCGCACATTCCACTGATACTGAAAGAAGAAGGTTCAGGCAAAATGAGC
>CALBPO010000052.1 GCA_937899295.1 uncultured Opitutia bacterium | reverse complement strand
CACCGAATAATTTTCCGAATAATATTTAGCATTTCAGGCGCACCATGAAAGCCACCGCTCTAAGAGGCAAGCCTTGGAGAGAAAAGAAGGAAGCTTATTGATAGCTACATCTTATGATATTACGACTTCTCCAAAATTAAATTCAATTTTTGAGCCTTCGTCAGTGCCTTAATTCGACGCTCTTCGATCGTCGCTTCGGACTGTGTACCAATCTCTTTCGTGTAGATCAAATCAAGCGGCGTCCTCCCTCGTAAATACTTGGCAGACCTAGGACTGCTACTGGCATGTTCCTTAAAGCGGCGAGTCACATTAGTTGATATTCCCGTATACAAAGTACTATCTGAGCAGCGTATGATATAGACGGACCAGGTTCCACTCTGAGAGTAACTACTCATATATATGATCGATAGACACCGAAAGTTAATAGTACCGCCCAAGCGATTAAGGCAATCGCTTACGATACTGGACGCTTCCCGCAACGCACACAACAGAATGTCATCAAGCTTACCATTATGCAAGAACGCGTCCTTCAAGGTGAAATTATTTGGGATGAACTCTTCAAAGGTATGTAAATTTTAGGACTTACTAACCCGTTCTAGCCTCGGTCTCGAAACAAAAATAGCCAAGCTCTTGAACTATTCGAGATCATACTGCTGATTGAAGACAAAACAATCCGCATGTTGAACCTTTACTACGATCCAATCTACACCGAAGGGCTCGACCCGACAGTTCGCTTTCCGCGTGAGCGATATCAGCTTTTAGCAAGGCGTCTAAAAGAGAACTCAAGCATTCACATCCAATGCCCGCCCCTCGCTACGCGCGAGCAGATTGGGACGGCACACGACGAGCGCTACGTCGATCTGTTTATAGAAGGTAAACTAGAGCCTGCTGCCATACGTCGCATTGGCTTGCGTCCTTGGACGCCCACCATCGTCGAGCGTACCTTACGTCTCGTCGGCGGAAGCTTATCCGCACTCGATCACGCCTTATCGCATCTCAGTATCGCTGGTAATATGGCTGGCGGCACCCACCACGCCTATCGAGACTGTGGTTCAGGCTATTGTATTTTTAACGATGTCGCCATCTGCGCCCTAGCAGCCCTCAAAGAACCAAGGATTAAAAAAGTCCTCATTCTAGACCTTGATGTACATCAAGGCGATGGCACCGCAGCCATCCTCCAAGAACATCCCGACATTTTCACCTGCTCCATTCACGCCGAAAGCAACTTCCCCTTCCGAAAACAACAAAGCGATCTCGACGTCCACCTTGCGGACGAGACCAATGATGCCGACTACTTAGCTTGCCTCGACCGCACATTAGAAAAAATTCAACCCCATCACTTTGACTGCATACTCTTTCAAGCTGGTGTCGACCCACTTGAGGAAGACGCCCTTGGTCGACTCGCCCTGACTAGGACTGGACTACGCCAACGTAACGAACGAATCTTCCAATTACACCGACAATACGATCTCCCTGTTGTCATCTTCATGGGCGGCGGTTACGCTAAACCCATAGAACGAACCGTCGATGCTTTCGAAGACCTTTTCACCGAAGCTGCTCAATTCACAGTTTAACCTAACATGAAACGCTACACCGCAAAAATCAATACTAGTCACCCAATCATCGCCATCGACATAGGCTACAGCGCGCAGACTGCATCGTGCGCCCTAACATACTCTGATACGCGAGAAACCCAGACAATTCAATTCGGTGAATGCATTGAAAGGACTCGTCACTTAATCGAGGAAAAAGGAAAGCATACGATCATTTTGGAAGCCGTCCTCTCCACCTATCACCGGCCCGACGGTAACCCCGACATACGAGGAGATTTTGAAAAAGGACGTGGCTGGTATTACGGACCTGGTGTATCCACCTTCGCGGCAGCAATCCGCTTTCTTCAAGTCCTTGATCAAAAGCTTCCAGAGGGCATCCGCCCAATTCCAATAGTTGAAGGCTTTTTAAGCTACAAAAAGATCCGTACTCAACATGCAGACGACGCTCAGCGACTACTCAAAGAATTCTATACTGCCGAACGCTTTAAAGCAAGAAGTGGCAGCGAACCAATCATCTCAGAAATCAATGGCGTACCGAACATCGTGAGATACAATCACCCGTAATAATTCGAACCAACTTTGCGAGTAAACAAACTGCGGCATCAAATTAGATTTTAAGGGGCACCAAGGAATCAACATCTCCTTTGAGTCGAGGCTATGGATCAAAGTGCAATATAGGATCCTGATTATCAAAAGTCTAAAATCAAAAGAGCCGATCCTTTCGGAACGGCTCTTTGTTTAAATGACCCTGTATCGTAGCTTAGCCCTTCGACAAGCTCGGCCTTAACTAACTGTTCGCTTCGGCTTCGGGATTATCGGTGGTCTCCGTTCCTTCTTCAACCGCGTCGGCATCTGGGACGGGGGCTTCCTCGGTAGAGCCTTCGGCGTTAAACTCAGGCGTGGGTAATGCTACGCCTTCAATACGTTCGGCAGCTTCTTCGGGACTGAGTTGTTCCATTTCGGCACCAAGGGTGTCAATGCGGAGATTTCGGTAGGCGGGTAGACCTGTGCCGGCTGGAATCAAGTGACCCATAATAACGTTCTCCTTGAAGCCTTTCAGCATGTCAACCTTGCCCAATGTAGAGGCGTCGGTAAGGACACGTGTGGTTTCTTGGAAGGATGCTGCGGAGATGAAGGACTCTGTCTCAAGCGACGCCTTGGTGATACCGAGGAGAACGGGTTCACCTTCAGCAGGCATACCACCTGCTTCTTCGATGTGGTCATTAGCCGACATGAACATGAAGCGATCCACTTGCTCGCCCCAAAAGAAGTCAGAGTCACCTGGGTCGGTGATGCGAACCTTCTTGAGCATTTGCGAGATGATGACCTCTATGTGCTTGTCGTTAATTTCTACACCTTGGAGACGATAGACTTTTTGAATCTCCGCGATGAGATAGTCTTGAACAGCGGACGGTCCGAGAATTTCGAGGATTTCATGCGGATCGGCGCCACCTTCGGTCAGATTCTGACCCTTGTGGACTAGGTCGCCAACTTGCACGACTAAGTGCTTGCCGTGTGGGATAAGGTGAGCCTCTTCATCACCAGACTCTGGGTCGGTGACAAGGAGTTTCTTTTTACCGCGAACAGTCCCGTCGAGTGATACAATACCATCGATCTTAGCCATCTCCGCTGCGTCCTTCGGACGACGTGCTTCGAATAACTCAGCAACACGAGGAAGACCACCAGTAATGTCCTGCGTCTTGGAGGCTTGACGTGGTGTCTTCGCGAGCATGGTGCCGGGGGCGATTTCGTCATCTTCGTTAACTGCAACCTGAGCGCCAACTGGAATCGCATATGTTGCGATAATCTTACTAGACTCGTCGAGGATGTTAACAGCAGGATTCAAGTCTTCCTTGTGCTCGATCACTACAGTAGCGATACGACCAGAGGACTCATCGAGCTCGCGCTTAACGGTGACACCTGGGATCATATCAGTGAAGCCGATACGACCTGCTTTCTCAGAGAGAATTGGGATGTTGTGCGGATCCCACATAGCGAGGATTTCTCCCTTTTCGATGGAATCACCGTCGCCTTTTGTGAGGACAGAACCAACTACAATCTTGTAAGTTTCAATTTCGCGGTCGTCTTCGTCAAGAATGAGGACAGAGCCAGTCTTGTTCAGAACAATATTCGCACCATCGGCTGTTTGCACAATGCGCAATCCCTTATAAACGACCTTACCACCTGTGCGGATCTTGATCTCAGGATTCTTAAGAACACCCGACGCAATACCGCCAATATGGAAAGTACGCATCGTTAGCTGTGTGCCCGGCTCACCGATCGACTGAGCGGCGATAATACCTACAGACGAACCACGTTCAACCATGGCCGAATAGGCTGGATTGATGCCGTATTCGAGTGCGGTGATACCGACCTTCTTACGTGTAGTGAGTGCAGAGAGGACTTTAACGCGCTCGACACCCACGTCTTCGATCTTGCGGGCGGCTTCTTCGGAAATCAGTTCACCGTTCTTAATGAGGAACTCATCAGGGTTGAGCGGATTCTTGATGTCATTGGAAGAGCAACGTCCGACGATACGGTCGTAAAGGGAGACGATTTCATCATCACCTTCGTAGATCGCATACTTCCAGACGCCGTCACGGTTGCCATCATCGAAGTCTTCAATGATACAGTCCATAGCAACGTCACAGAGCTTACGCGTGAGGTAACCAGCATCCGCTGTTTTAAGCGCTGTATCAGCTAGACCCTTACGAGCACCGTGTGTAGAGATGAAGTATTCCAGAACGGAGAGACCCTCGCGGAAGGAGGAAAGGATCGGACGTTCGATAATTTCACCTGATGGTTTGGCCATCAAACCACGAGTTCCACAAAGCTGGCGAACCTGCTGCTTGTTACCACGAGCACCGGAATCCATCATCAGGTAAACAGGATTCACGGAATCCTTGCCACCGTTGGACTTGAGTTCGTCGAACACTGCCTTAGCGATGTCGTCGGTGCATCCAGTCCAGATATCGATGATCTTGTTATAACGTTCACCCTCGGTGATAATGCCCTTCTTGTACTGACCTTCGACTTCATCAATCTTCTTACGAGAAGCTTTCACGATGGCTGTCTTGGCCGGTGGGATGATCATATCATCAATACCGATCGAAACACCGGCTCGGGTAGCCATCTTGAAGCCTGTATCCTTCAACCGGTCGAGCGTGATGACTGTCTCTTCGCGGCCTACGGTGTTGTAGGTTTGGAGAATGATATCGCCTAGCTTACCTTTAGGGACCGGAAAGTTGATGAATCCAAGTTCTTTCGGCCAAATAGTATTGAAGATCACACGACCAACTGTAGTACGTATAATCTTCTTTTTCGAATTACCGAAGACAGTGTCTTCTTTTTGGTAGTCTGGATTAATGAAGTTGATAAAATCGTGCACTTTGAGTGCACCGTCATTCACAGCTGTATCCAACTCATCGGCATCGACGACCAAAGGCAGGCGCTGATCTTCCGCTGGCATGACAGGTGGGTCGAGCGTGAGGAAGTAGGAACCCATTACGATATCCTGCGAAGGCGTCAAGATCGGCTTACCAGAAGAGGGTGAGAAGATATTGTGCGTCGCCATCATCAGGGTCTTAGCTTCCATCACTGCTTCGAGTGAGAGAGGCACGTGAACCGCCATTTGATCACCGTCGAAGTCAGCATTGTAAGCTGTACAAACAAGTGGGTGCACGCGAATCGCATCGCCTTCAATTAAGACAGGCTCGAAGGCCTGAATTGAAAGACGGTGCAAGGTAGGCGCACGATTCAATAGAACGGGGTGCCCTTCGGTGACTTCCTCAAGAATGTCCCAAACTTCAGGAGATTGTTTTTCGATCATCTTACGCGCGCCGCGAACGGTGTGAACGAAGCCGAGCTCTTTAAGTCGTCGGATGATGAATGGCTCAAAGAGGACGAGTGCCATCTTCTTAGGTAAACCACATTGGTTCAGCTTAAGAGATGGACCAGAAACAATAACGGAACGACCTGAGTAATCGACGCGCTTACCGAGCAAATTCTGTCGGAAGCGGCCTTGCTTGCCCTTAAGCATGTCTGATAGCGACTTAAGCGGTCGGTTGCCAGCACCAGTGACAGCGCGACCGTGACGACCGTTATCGAAGAGCGCATCGACAGCTTCTTGAAGCATGCGCTTCTCATTATGGATGATCACATCCGGAGTCTTAAGAGACAGGAGGTTCTTCAAACGGTTGTTACGATTGATCACACGACGGTAAAGGTCGTTCAAATCGGAAGTCGCGAAACGACCACCTTCAAGTGGGACAAGCGGTCGAAGGTCTGGTGGAATAACAGGAAGTACTTCAAGAACCATCCATTCTGGGCGAGTGCCCGATTCCATGAAGCCTTGGATTGTCTTCAGGCGCTTAGAGATCTTCTTTTTGATCTGCTTTGAGCGAGTGGCGTGCATTTGCTCGTGCAGTTCGGCAACTGTTGACTCAAGATCGACTAATGCCAGAGCATCGCGAACTGCTTCGGCCCCCATACGAGCGACAAAGGAATCTTCACCATATTCGTCTTGAGCCTGCATATACTCTTGATCGGTCAGGAGCTGACGCTCTTCGAGGGGTGTCTTACCTGGATCGATCACAAGGTAGTTCTCGTAATAGATGACGCGCTCAAGGTTACGAGCGGTGATGTCGAGCAAGAGACCCAAACGGGACGGCATGCTCTTCAAGAACCAGATATGTGAAACGGGAACGGCAAGTTCGATATGACCCATGCGATCACGGCGAACGCGCGAGACGGTGACTTCGACCCCGCAGCGGTCACAGATCACACCCTTATACTTGATGCGCTTATATTTACCACAGGCACATTCGTAGTCGCGCACTGGACCGAAGATACGCTGGCAAAAAAGACCGCCTGGCTCCGGTTTGAATGTACGATAGTTGATCGTTTCGGGATTCTTGACTTCACCACGAGACCATTCGCGAATGGCTTCGGGCGCGGCGACAGTAATGCCGACACGGTCAAATTGTTTTGTGGCTTCATAGCCTAGGACGTCGCGTGCTACTTCGTTGCTCATTTAGTAAACTTTCTTTGAAATGTTAAGTTGAATGGTGGCCCTTAGACGTCGATCGCAGTGTCGAGCTCGAACTTCCCTTCGGAGCCGAGACGAACATCCAGACAGAGACTTTGGATTTCCTTCATCAAAACGTTGAACGACTGAGGCGTTCCCGCTTGTAAACTGTTATCACCCTTAACGAGTGATTCGTAGATGCGTGTTCGGCCTGCAACATCATCGGACTTGACGGTGAGCAGCTCTTGAAGCGTATAGGCCGCGCCGTAAGCTTCGAGGGCCCAAACTTCCATCTCCCCGAAACGCTGGCCACCATACTGTGCCTTACCACCGAGCGGCTGCTGAGTAATAAGTGAGTAAGGGCCGACCGCACGAGCGTGGATTTTGGAAGCAACCAAGTGGTTGAGTTTCAGCATATACATATAGCCAACAACGACCTCTTGGTGAAGTGCTTCACCAGTCTGACCGTCGTAAAGAATACTCTTACCAGTGGATGGGAGACCCGCTTCTTCGAGATACTCACGAACCTTGGCTTCGGAGATACCGTCGAAGACTGGAGTCGCCACCTTGATGCCAAGCTTCTTACAAGCCCAGCCGAGGTGAGTCTCCAAAACCTGTCCCACATTCATCCGAGATGGAACACCGAGAGGATTCAAGCAGATCTCAATCGGAGTGCCGTCTGGAAGGTGAGGCATATCCTCTTCAGGAACAACCTTAGCGACCACGCCCTTGTTACCGTGACGTCCAGCCATCTTATCGCCGACCTGCATCTTACGCTTTTTAGCGATGTAAACCTTGACACTCTTGACGACACCTTGATCCGCATCTTCACCGGACTCAATACCCTCGATTTTGCGCTCACGCTCGTAGTCGACTTCGTCAAACTTACCTTGGTAATTATTGACGATCTCCATGATCTTGATCTTCACCGGAGAGGGATCGATCTCGATATCTTTGGAGACGGCTGCGAGGCGACGGAGTAAGGTCTTTGTGATCTTACGGTTAGCAGGAATGATAATTTCACCGGACTCACCGTTCTTTACATCGAGCGGAATTTTTTCACCAAGCAAGATGTTGGAGAGCGCTTCAGTCAGATCTTCGCGAAGCTTGTCACTCTGCGAGCGGTAAGATTCGTTGATCTTCTTCACGGATCGACGGCGATCGGAGGCTGACATTTGCTCGGGCTCACCATCGACTCGGGCAGAAACCTTGATATCCATGATGATACCGCGAACGCCCGAAGGAACGACCAAAGAGGTGTCCTTGACGTCAGCTGCCTTCTCGCCGAAAATGGCGCGAAGCAGTTTCTCTTCAGGAGCAAGCTCAGTTTCAGACTTCGGAGTAATCTTGCCGACAAGGATGTCGCCTGGTTTAACCTCAGCTCCTACACGGATGACACCGTCATGGTTGAGATCCTTAAGAGCCTCTTCACCAACGTTAGGAATATCACGAGTGATTTCTTCAGGGCCGAGCTTGGTGTCACGCGCAGTCACCTCGAACTCGTCGACATGAATCGATGTAAAGATGTCATCCATGACGATCTTTTCAGAGATCAGGATCGCATCCTCGAAATTATAACCATTCCACGGCATGAAAGCCACGAGGATGTTACGACCAATGGCAAGCTCGCCATCTTGAGTCGAAGCACCATCCGCAAGGATTTGGCCTTTCTTTACAGGCTCTCCGCGAGAAACAATTGGCTTTTGATTAAAGCATGTGCCCGCATTGGAACGCATAAACTTACGAAGGTCGTAGACAAATATGTCCTTCTTAGCGTCGGTCTTGATGTCCTTGGCTTTTACAGGAATTTCGCCGTCCTTAGTTAGAACGATTCGGTTGGCATCGACTTGAGCGATGATACCATCGATGTCAGCGATCTCTACTGTCTTGGAGTCGATCGCAACGCGTTCTTCAATGCCGGTGCCCACGAATGGGGAGTCGGACTGAAGGAGAGGCACACCTTGACGTTGCATATTCGATCCCATGAGTGCGCGATTGGCATCATCGTGTTCGAGGAAAGGAATGAGGCCCGCTGCAACCGAAACAAGCTGCTTCGGTGAAACGTCCATGTAGTGAACTTCTTTCGGATCGATCTCAAGCACCTCATCTTGATTGCGGCAAGTCACCCGAGTGCCTACTAGGTTCCCTTTCTTATCCAACTCGGAGTTGGCCTGGGCAATCATATACGGCTCTTCTTGATCAGCGTTGAGATACTCAACGTCGTCAAGCACCTTGCCATTGACCACCTTGCGGTAAGGAGTCTCGATGAAGCCGAACTCGTTGATACGCGAGTAGAGCGAAAGAGAGTTGATCAAACCGATATTGGGACCTTCAGGAGTCTCAATCGGGCAGATACGGCCGTAGTGCGATGGGTGAACGTCGCGAACCTCAAAACCAGCGCGCTCACGATTCAGACCACCAGGTCCAAGTGCGGAGAGACGACGTTTATGAGTCAGTTCAGCCAATGGGTTGATTTGGTCCATGAACTGAGACAGCTGACTGCGAGCAAAGAAATCACGAATCACTGTGCTAAGTGCCTTCGGGTTGATCAGTTTTTGAGGGCTGATCGAATCGACGCTTTGATCGTAGAGAGTCATGCGCTCTTTGACCAAGCGCTCTGTGCGGGCGAGGCCGACGCGACATTGGTTGGCCAAGAGTTCCCCCACGGTACGTACACGACGGCTACCCAAGTGGTCAATATCGTCGAGTGTGCCATCCCCACGCTTCAGGCGTGAGAGATACTTAGTCGCTTCAACCACATCCTCAGCGCCGACCACGCGGAACTCAAGATCGGTGTCCATTTTAAGCTTTTGGTTTAGCTTGTAGCGCCCAACTCGACCGAGGTCGTAGCGGCGTGGATCTTGGAAGAGGCGTTTGAGAAGCGCTTTAGCGTTCGCAGTTGTGGGCGGCTCGCCAGGGCGGAGACGCTTGTAAATATCTTTAAGCGCTTCCTCTTCATTTTGAGTCGGATCCTTTTTGAGGCAGCGGATAATCGCGCCGTCATCGACAGTCGTATCGATCGCAACGACCTTCTTGAGTCCAGCTTTCTGAAAAGAACGAACGATCGTCTTAGTAAGAGGCTCAAAGGCACGTGCAAGCACGACGCCCTTGTCCGCATCGACAATATCTTCTGTCAGAACGAGGTTGGATACGGAGTCGCGCTTGAGAGCATCGGCCACCGTAATCTCATCCATATCGTAAAAGAGATTAAGGATCTCCGCATCGGAGCCGTAGCCCATGGCACGGAGCAGTGTAGTGAGGAGAAATTTACGACGACGGCGGCGGCGATCGAGGTAGACATAAAGGAGGTCGTTCTGGTCGAACTGAACTTCGAGCCATGTCCCGCGGTCTGGGATGATACGGAAGGCGTGAAGAATCTTGCCAGATGTGTGGACACTTTCCTCGAAGGCGATACCAGGCGATCGGTGAAGCTGGCTGACGATGACACGCTCAGCGCCATTAATGATGAAAGAGCCACGCTCGGACACCATAGGTAGCTCGCCCATGTAAATTTCTTCGTCCTTAATGTGGTCTTCTTCGCGTAAGCGGAGCTTCACATATAGAGAGACGGAATAGGTAACACCTTCACGAATCGCTTCGATCTCCGTTTCCCGAGGGGGTGTAACATTGTAACTGACATACTCGAGGTGACAACGACTGTCGTAGCTTTCGATGGGAAAAACTTCGGAGAAAACAGCTTCGAGGCCGACGGTCTCCCGTTGACTGGGAGCCGCGTCCATTTGTAAGAATTCCTTGTAGGAATCAACCTGATTTTCAATCAGATTGGGTGGCTGGATAACTTCCTTGAGTTGACCGAAATTTAAGCGCTTTGACATAATGGACGTCCCGGGTTACGGTTTATAATTTGAGTGTTATGAGAGTTTGCCAAGGTCGCCCGTTTGGGCTAGTAGGCGGAAATGCAAAAAACAGCTAGGCAAGGCTCACCCGATTTGGATGAGCTCACCTAACTGTGAAAATGTGCGATGAATAAGTATAATCGGAGTGTACAGAAAATTACTTAAGTTCGACTTCAGCGCCAGCAGCTTCGAGCTTCTTCTTGATCTCTTCAGCTTCGTCCTTAGAGCAACCTTCCTTAACAGGCTTAGGTGCACCCTCAACGAGATCCTTAGCTTCTTTCAGGCCGAGACCTGTAATAGCGCGTACCTCTTTAATTGAAGCGATCTTTTTTGCGCCAGC
>CALBPO010000051.1 GCA_937899295.1 uncultured Opitutia bacterium | reverse complement strand
CTCGCGTGGGAGGGGCGGCTCTGGCACGAGGAGTTGCAATGTCATCTCCCAGAACCTTCCCCCTGTTTGTGACAGGGATGGCGAGTTGAAGTGGCCCCAGCACAAGACCACAAACAGTGGAAACATAAAATAAAATGGTTAGAACATGTTAGAACTCTAAAGAAAACTACTTCTTACTAGGCGGGCCACCCGCCCAGTGCGAAGAAGTACGATACACCGCCACCTCTTCGCGATTCTTTTCAAAGCGTAGGAGGTTATCATCTAAACGCTTCTTCTGTTGAGCGATCTTGTCAGCATCTGCTACAGGATCTAGGCGAGCAGATTCACGTGCAAAGATCGCACGTGATTGCGCCTCAAAATGATCGAGCTCTTCGAGGCGAGCCTGATAAACATCTTGCACATCTTCGGCATCAATCGATACAAGATAATCACTTAAAACTTTATCCAATTCAGCCGCCTTTTCTGGCATTTCACGCGCGAGATTAAACTTTTCTGAATAATCACTCTTCAAGTTAAAGAGCTGCGTCTCGCCGGTCAGCAGGTGCTTCATATACTTGTAATCACCCACACGAATTACACTCATTGGTGGCGCGAAATAACAGGGGTAATGGAAGACCAACCCTTCAACAGGACGCTCAACCTCCGCCGCGTTGCCCCGCTCGAGTACGCCGCGCAAACTGCCGCCATCTAGATTTTCGGGTAAGGGCGTGCTGACGCCGGCAAGGTCGTGTATGGTTGCTAGGTAGTCCCATTGCACCACTGGTACATCGCACTGGACGTTCTCTTTCACGCCTGGTCCTGCCACGACCATTGGCACGCGTAAGCCGCCTTCATAGAGTTGCGCCTTGCCCCATCCCAAGGGGCCATTTGGGCGCATGCCTCCGCCGTTATCGGAGGTGTAAATAATGTATGTATTATCAAGCTCTCCCGCGGCCTCTAGTTCAGCCACCAAGGCACCAAGCCCTTGGTCAATCTCGTCGATCATCGCCGCATATTGGAGCCGCCAATGCGAATTTTTCTTACTCGCAGATATTTGATCCGTCGGCAAATAATCTTCATCCTTACAATACTTCCCGCGCGGGGAATTACGGTATTTTTCAATGAGCTCAGGACTCGCCTCATGCGGCACGTGTACAGCGTAGTGGGAGATCATCATGAAGAACGGCTTTTCCCCCGCGTGCTCGCGCACGAAATCGACGGAGCTCTTTTTCAATGATCGCATTCGTTTTGGATCATCCGCTGGTAGCTTTTTACGGCTCTTAATATCTACGTAGTCACCATGAAAATTGCCGTTCGAGCCGATATCGTATTCATCAGTCACATCATAACCGATCTCACTCATCCGCTCACGCGCAGCCATGCCCTTGCCAAAGTGAGCAGTGACATAGCCCTTGCCGCTGCCCTTGAGCACATCGGCCATCGAGACTTCGTCCACCCACTTTAACTTACGCTTATTGGCTAATACATCATGCACAAAGGTGTATTGAAGCCGGCCAGGTGTCTTTCCAAATTGAATACTCTTACGCGATGGCGTGCAGGTCGGTGCGGGCGCATAGGCATTTGAGAAGCGCATCCCCCGCGCAGCCAATACCTCCAAGTGTGGTGTCTGGTAAAAATCACTCTTCGACTCCGGCTCACTATCCATCATCGGCACCGAGGTGTCGGCCCAGCCTAAATCATCGATATACATGATGATGAAATTGGGTGCATCCGAAGCCGCATTAGCCAATGATACTAAGCCAGCCGCCAGAAATGCACTTAGGGTAGATAGTTTGAGTCGAGTCGCCAGTTTCATGTAAATAATAAGTTAAAAGAGCTGATCATACACTTTAGCATACTATCGATAAAGTCTCAATGTCCCGAAGCGCACAATACATGTCTTAAAGCGCCGTATTTTTTACGGGAATAAGTGCATATAGTTGTGAATCAAAATCAGGATGAACCCAACAGCGTCCTAACGCGTCATTTGTTATTTTGAAAAAATGAGTATTTCTACCTTGCGCAGTAAGCCCATGTCGCAATCTGACAAGTCTTTGTCGTGTCCACTCATTTACATCTATGCTATGGTGTAGCAGATTTTAGCGCACAGCATATCCCGACGACCATGCCCCGAACAAGTAATCACTTTCGATCTATCCTTTCATTCAGGTGTACTTCCTTGGGAGCACTCATTCTACTAGCTTTCACCCTGCCTAGCTTGGCTGCTGATATCCCGTATACCGACTCGGGCAATAATCATCTCTGGAGCAATCCCGGGAACTGGCAGGGCAGCACCATACCGGGCGACAATAGCACTGGCGCTGCGAACTGGAATGAAGGGACCCAACTAGAAATCCCCTCAGGCACCAATGCCATCTGCAATGGCTTCATGCTCGGCATGTATGGCAGTACCAATAGCGCCGTAGTCGCTGGCGGCACACTCGCCTGCAACTGGCTTGATATTGGCCGCAGCAACCAAAACGGAGGTAATGGCACGCTGACTATCTCTAGTGGATCTGCTACAGTTAGCGGCACATTAAGTATTCCCAATCAATTCAGCAGCAACACAGACCCAGCGAATATCGGCCAAGGGCAACTCTACCTAACTGGTGGAAGCATTAGCGCTAATTCGATTCAAATTGGGAATGGCCAAAACGGGGCTGGCGGCGGCATAGGCTCTATCTCGATCACAGGTGGTAGCCTAATAATAAATGGAGACGCCAGAGTCCAGTTACAGAACTATATCGATGCAGGATATATAAGCACTGCTGCTGAGCAAAGTTTTGAACTCGATTACGATATAAATAACTCAGGGAAAACGACTCTTAAATCGACTGGGGTCTTCAATGGACTAACTAGTAGTCCCTACCCAGCAGATGGCAATATTACCTGTGCCGTAAATGTTAACTCCTTGCGTTGGACTGGCGTCGCTGGGGCTGATTCTTATAAGGTTTACTTTGGCACTAGCACGACCCCTCCCTTAGTCGCTACCCTTGATAGTAGCACCCGCACTTATGTCCCTAGTAACTTAGATAACGACCAGGTCTATCATTGGCGTGTGGATGCGATACAAGGTGCGACTACAAATGTAGGGGCCGACTGGTCTTTTGCTACGAATTCAGGGGACGATTGCGATCAGCTTACTCCGCCCTTCACCGACTACTGCGTGATGCTGAGCCAAGAAATACAGGGTAAAAAACACGGCTTTTTAGCGGGGAATAAAACTTATTACATTGGTGGCTTTACTCCATCTTGGAATATTTCTGGTTACGACACCATAGGTTTCACCCACCCCTTTCATAATGATCTTCGCAGTCGCGGATATGGCATGGTGCAAGATCCAGATACCGGGTATGGCCACGACCTCAGTGGGTGGGAGTTTTATAAACATACCAAGGTCGCCTACGGAACAGTCATAGTTAATGGCGTTCGCTACGAAAACCCTATTCCAACAGCGATGTATTGGCGGCCGGATCGCATGATTTGCGAATACCAAGTCGCTGGTATTAATATCCGTGAAGATAAATATATAGCGCTCAATGATACCGCTTGCTCGATCATCACATCCGACCAGCCGGTTACTTTAGAGTTCGCAGGGCAGAGCTTTTACCAACAGGGCATAACGCAAAGCACGACTGCGACCTGTAATTTTGATGCGACTAATAACGCCGTTCATATCGTAGATGGAGGCGTCAACTTAGTTAAACCGACTCAAGGTAACCAAGTCCCAGGTGTCATGATGTACGACGGGATGAGTACTATCATAAGCGCATCAAAACCTATCCAAAATTACAATAACACTACCGCTGGCACAGGACAACAATTCTACAGCTTTACCGTGCCTTGTGATGCGGACGGCTTATCTCTAACATGGGCGATGCACGACGATAGCAGCACTGCCATTGCTGAGACTCAAACAGTCCTCGCTGCCCCACAAGCCCAACTACAAGCAAAGACAGATTATATGAATGATCTGTTAAATAACCAAATTCCATATTTTCGCTGTTCCGACCAAGACATCGTCAATGTCTATTACTTTCTTTGGGCAATCCATATGATGTATTACATTGATCTAAGTGATGAGGATCCAGATTTCTATCCTCATACCCAGACTGCGGTAAATAATTTCTTAGGGATACATAGATATGATGCCGCTATGCAAATCCCCGTCGGTTCTTGGACTGTGGATAAAGCAAGCTTCGCCAACGGAAACGCTCTGCGCTGGAAGACCATGCTCGAGCATGCCGACTTAAGCACTGGCCGTATCCCTGCAGACAACTTGGGTAAGACTTGGTATTCTGGTCTATCGGGAGGGGTTACCTCACATGTATCTGGCGCTTGGCAAATCTACCAGCATTCGGGTGACCTTAATTTTCTTTCCGAAGCGTATGGATTTTATCGGGCATTGATGTGGGACGCCATGCCTGGATTTTGGGGACGGCAATACGAGGCTGCCGACTGTCTAGGATTCATGGCACTTGAACTTGGCTACCCTCAGTCAGAGGCAGATCATTGGCAAGATGTCGTGAACAGTGCCAATTTTGATAATTGGTTTAACTACGCTTGGACAAACCACGGGTTAACAAATATTTTTACTTTTGCTAACCCGAATAGTTCAAATTATAATGGCCTAGGTTGGAGTTCGTTTGGTTACATGCGGACGAAGGGATTTCCCAATGATAAGGCAAGAGCTATGGTAGAGACATGGGCAGTCGATGGCCCCACAGGTTTCCTCAGTGATGCAAATGGCCACCTTAGCACAGGCTTACTGGCTGTAAGGCCACGAAACGATTGGGACAAAATTTCTGAAAATGCTTTCTTTATCACACGCGATACGAATGCATTTATGTTACTTGGTATGTTTGCTACCAACGTAGATGATCACGCTACAAAATTTGCCCTAGAGCACCTCAAAAACTACAATATGAAATGGGGTATCCCCACCGCCCCCGAGGCTATCAACCGTAGCTATGAGCTCTTTGGTGACCAGTATTCCAATTTCAACGCCGGCAAGATCTTAGTGATCCTCGAAGGCATCTTCGGTCTTTCCTATTCGGTGGTCGATAGTAGCTTCACCGTAGCAGACAACCTACCGCTTGAATGGGACTACATGGAAACCTACGTCCCCATCGGTGACAGTAACAATGTCGAATGGACGCACGTGCGCGTCGAGCGTATCCCCGGCGACCACAGGAGCACCAAACGTATACAAGTCCAAAATCACCCGCAACAGTCGCTCCGCATACAACCGTGGTTAGAAAATAAATCCCTGATCAAAGCACCCGGTGACTACAGCGGTCAACCCGCCCCCGGGCACATCGCCTACCAAATCGAGGGCAGTAGCGATACCACACTTGAACTTAAACTCAGCGAATCAGACACCGCCGAGCTACTGGCTGAAAGCTTGCGCTTGACGAATAAACTACAAGCCAGCGAAAGCGAAATTAGTATACAATTCGGCATCGATAGTGCCGCGGCCGACACTACGGTCATCCTCAAGCGCGCTACTGAACTCGACGGAGGTAACTTCGAAGAGATTTACCGCTTCGATACCTCGGACCAGAGTGAAAGCATGGCACCCGGTATCCACTCGAACGTCACTCCAAACTACTTCACCATCACCGACGAACTGCAACCTGAAGGCAGCGCCTACTATAAAGTATCCGCGGAGTGAATGGGCGAAGCCAAGG
>CALBPO010000050.1 GCA_937899295.1 uncultured Opitutia bacterium | reverse complement strand
TCGCTAACTGTAGACAGCGTGGCGTTGCGTGCGGCGCGTAGTTCGGGGCTGTTGTTGACAGAGTCGAGATGGCTGACGAGTCCCCAGGCGCGGGTTAGGGCTTCAAGGCCCTCGTCTAATGCAGCAACGGTGTTTGTATAAGTAAGTGGCGGTTGTTGCGCGGCGACGGCATCGACGGCACTCCGAGCCTCATCGAGTGCTTTACCGATGTCAGTCTCGATGTGCTCGGGCGTGAGTGTCGCCCATTTTATGTGGAAGTCGTTTTGAAGGAATGGATGTAGCATAGAATGGTGACTAGTGAGGAGTGAGTGGTGAAATGTTTTGTATATTGAAGCGAGCGCGTTTTCACCTTTTCACAACTCAATCCTCACTATTCACTTCTCTTTATGGCACGTTATCGATCTTTTTTGTTTGCTGAAGCTTCCCTTGAGACGGGATCACTGACTTTGGATGCGCGGGAGAGCCATCACTTGATGCGGGTGTTACGCGCGAAGTCTGGGGAGACGGTGGAGGTATTGGATGGGAAGGGCACTCGATACCTTGGTCGTATTGCGGCAGTGGATGCTAAAGCTGTACGAGTGGAGGTGGATTCCTTCGAAAAGACTCAGGCACCCAGGCCTCGGGTGACTTTATTACAATCAATCCCTAAAGGTAAGGCAATGGATCTCATCCTGCGGATGGCGACCGAGATTGGAGCGACTTGCGTGCAGCCTGTATTCACTGATCAGGGAGAGGTGCAGATGAAAGGCAAGCGCTTGATCTCCAAAACTGAGAAGTGGCGACTCACCATGATCGAGTCTTGTAAGCAATGTGGCTTGGCCTATCTCCCAGAATTGGCTGCGCCGTCTTCCTTGGCAGAGTGGGTCAATTCAGAGGAACGAGTATCCTCAGTTACCAAAGCCGGAGCGACTAAACTTAATATCGTGGCTAGTTTAGAGGAGGGGAGTCGTTCGCTCATTGAAGTTTTGGAGACCGTTGGCAAATTCGACGAAGTCATCGTGGCAGTAGGCCCGGAAGGTGATTTTACAGCAGGTGAATATGCAAGCCTAGCCGGGGCGGGTTTTCAGTCGGTGCGTCTTGGAGCGAATGTGCTTCGCGCAGAAACGGCGGCCGCCTATATTTTGAGCGTGGTCGATCAGTGTGCTTCAAAAAGCTCCCGACTCTGAGGACCGAGGCGCCGTAGCCGTGAAGGGCGAAGACGAAGCGCCCTCAAAGTGCTTGTTGCAGGTCCCCTCATTTAGCTTAACTCAAATCCGATGATGGTAATGTCGTCCTGCTGGTCGGGCACTTGAGTGAATTTAGCGACTTTGGCATAAAGCGCTTCGACGGTTTTTTGGACTGGCTTAGATGAAAGGCTTTTGAAGGCGTCCATCACGCGCTTGGTGCCAAACTCTTCGCCTTTTGGATTGGAGGCTTCGACGATACCATCGGTGAATGCATAGAAGCGGTCGCCTATCTGCAGGTCGATTGCTTTGGCACGTGAAGCGGTCGTCCCAGGAAGGCCCATGACGGTACCGTTAGGCAGTTCGACGAGCTCGACGGCATTTTCCTTTTTACGGTAAACAAGCACTTGCCTGTGTCCTGCGTGTGAGAGGATGAGCTTGCGATCACCATTTTTCTGGCGGGTGCCAAAGTGTCCGGCTAGCCCTGTGACAAAACCGCTATTGATCCGTTCGGTGATCCCCTCGTTGACGAAGTTGAGGAAGTCGCGTGGGTTATCATTATACACCTCTGCGCTGTGTGCGGTTAGGTATTTAATTAAGACAGTGTAGAAGGCCGCCGTGACGCCATGTCCGCAGACATCGCCCATGAAAAAGAGCAGGCGGTTGTCAGGGTTTCGGGGGAAATTAATGATGTCGCCGCCGACCATCGTCATCGGTTTCCAGAGGTGGGCGATGTCGACGTTTTTGATCTGTGGCACGCGACCAGGGATCATCAAGCTTTGAACCTTCTCAGCGCTCTCGTAATCGGAGCGCATGATTGCGTTCTGATCGCGTAGACGATGTTCGCTTTCGGCTAGTTTTTCTTGAGCAATCTTTTCTGCGGTAATGTCTCTTGAAATACCTATGATACCAGCAAGTTTACCTGAACTCAGGTAGAGTGGCGCTTTATTTGAAGAGACCCAAGTGACAGTGCCGTCAGCCCAAGTTTCTTTTTCGACCTTATTAAGTAATGCAGTTTCCGTCTGGAGGATCTCTTGCTCATCGTCGAAGGCTTGTTGGGCATGCTCATTAGTGAAGAGATCAAAGTCGGTCTTACCCTCGATATCATGGCGGTTTTCAAATCCATGCATCTGTGCGAGTTCCTGACTGGCGGCAATGAATCGGCTTTTTTTGTCTTTAATGTAAATACGGTCGGCCGTCTGTTCCATCAAGCTCTCGAAAAGTCGCTTGGCGGAAGCGCGCAGCAGCAATGAGTTGCCGTCTGGCTCGATTTTAGCCGTTTTTTTCATCTACTTTAAATATGTAGCTTTGTTATGAATGGATGGCAAACCTAGAGCGTGGGATCTGAATTATTTTATCGGATCAGAGCGAACAGGGCTGTTCGATGAATTGCCACTCGAGATCAAACTGGAGGGCGACCTCTGCGGCGAGGGCTTTGACCCCGAAGACTTCGGTCGCATAGTGGCCGCAAGGATAAAGGTTAAGCCCAAGCTCTTGCGCCATGTTGAAATGGTGTTGGCGTAGCTCACCCGTGATGAGTGTATCGATGCCGTTGGCGAGTAGATGAGGCACGGCGCTCTGGCCACTGCCAGTGAGTATGCCAATACGCTCGGGTTTTGCACTCCCGTATTCGATCGCTTGATAGGTGTGCGGGAATAGAGCCTTCAGTTTTTCTGAAATCTCGGTACGACCGCCTGAGGGGCCGAGTGCGACTGTAGCCATGTCGTTGCCCTCGTAGTTAAGGAAAGTATCGACCGTTTTGAGGCCGAGTTCTTTCGCGAGGAGTGCATTGTTACCGATCTCTGGATGACAGTCGAGTGGGAGGTGTGCCCCGTAAATGGCGAGGTTGCCGTCGAAGGCAGTTCTTAGCTTGAGGGCGTTCGCCCCGGTGAGCGGGGTAGGAGGGGTCCAAAAAAGGCCATGGTGGCAGATGAGAAAATCGATGCCCTCAGCGATGGCCTCTTCGAAAGGGAGTTGGCCCGCATCGACAGCGGCACCAATCTTTTTGACGCTGCCGTCATTTTCGATTTGTAGGCCGTTATGGGCGCCGCCGCAATCCTTGATTTCTGTCTGGC
>CALBPO010000049.1 GCA_937899295.1 uncultured Opitutia bacterium | reverse complement strand
GCGCGGTGACCAACGTGCACGACTTGGATTGGGCTACGTGCCTCAGGGCCGCGACATTTTCCCGAACCTGTCCGTGCTAGAGAATCTCGAGGTTAGCCTTAGTATCGCGGGCAAGGCGGGTAAGGAACGGCTCGAACAAGTATACACCCTGTTTCCAGTGATTCATGAGATGCTTGCCCGAAAGGGTGGCGTGCTGTCTGGGGGTCAGCAGCAACAACTTGCGATCGGCCGCGCATTACTCACAAACCCTAAACTGCTCATTCTTGATGAGCCGACCGAAGGGATTCAGCCTTCGATTATCGACCAAATTGAGGATGCCATCCATCTGCTTAAAAAACAGGGGAACTTGAGCATTATTTTAGTCGAACAATACCTTGATTTTGCCAAAGCTGCTAGTGATAAATTCTATATCCTTGATCGCGGAAGTGTGGTTCTCACGGGTGAGTCCGAAGAACTCACTCCGGACGTGATCGGCAAGCACTTAACTGTTTAGTTTCCTTTTAATCTATGCACCTCACTCCTCGAGAACAAGATAAGCTCATGATCGTCGTAGCTGCTGACTTGGCGCGACGTCGTCAAGCCCGTGGTTTGAAACTAAATTATCCGGAGTCTATTGCCGTCATCACTTACGAGATACTAGAAGGTATTCGTGATGGGAAAACCGTCGCTGATTTAATGAGCTATGGCACGAGCATTCTTAAACGTGATGATGTCATGGAGGGCGTGCCTGAAATGATCCATGAAGTGCAGGTCGAAGGCACTTTTCTGGATGGCACCAAATTGGTCACTGTTCATAATCCGATTCGATGATACCCGGCGAATACAAATATTCTAATTCCGAAGCCTTGATCTGTGGTAATCTCGGTTTGAAAACTATTACAGTTAAAGTGGCTAACACGGGAGACCGTCCCGTGCAAATTGGTAGCCACTTTCATTTTTATGAAGTGAATGCATCGCTCGAATTCGAACGTGCTGTGGCCAAAGGCTTTCGCCTGAACATTGCCGCGGGCACCGCAGTTCGCTTTGAGCCCGGCGACATTCGCGAAGTCGATCTGGTGGCCCTTGCCGGTCAGCGAAAGGTCTTTGGCCTAAATAACAAAGTCGATGCGCAGCTCGATTAGCGATCAATTATAATTTATTATACATCATGAGCCTTGAATTTACTCGTCGTCAATATGCCGAAATGTTTGGTCCGACTGTAGGTGACCAAGTCCGCCTCGCAGATACCGAGCTCTTCATCGAAGTGGAAAAGGACCTCATTGCTGAGGCCGGTGGTTATGGTAACGAGGTTAAATTCGGTGGCGGGAAAGTGATTCGAGATGGGATGGGTCAATCGCCTCTTGCCTTGGATTCAGACTGCCTCGACCTAGTCTTAACCAATGCGACAATTATCGATCCGATCCTTGGGATCATTAAGGCAGACATCGGAGTGAAAGGTGGCCGGATCGCGGGGATTGGTCACGCGGGCAATCCTCTCATTCAGTCCGGTGTGACTGAAGGTATGGTGATTGGCGCGGGTACAGAAGTGATCGCAGCCGAGGGTCATATTGTGACTGCTGGCGGATTCGATTCGCACATACATTTTATTTGCCCGCAGCAAATCAATGAAGCGCTGACGAGCGGCGTCACTTCGATGGTGGGCGGCGGTACCGGGCCAGCCACTGGCACTAATGCCACGACTTGCACACCTGGCGCTTGGAATATTCACAAGATGTTGGAGTCTGCTGAAGCCTTCCCTATGAACCTTGGCTTTATGGGGAAGGGCAACGCTTCCAACCACGAAGCTTTGCGTGAGCAAGTGGTGGCAGGCGCGATGGGTCTAAAGTTACACGAAGATTGGGGCACCACTCCGAGTGCAATCGATCACTGTTTAACTGTGGCCGACGAGATGGATGTGCAAGTTGCCATTCACACCGATACTTTGAATGAGTCTGGTTTTGTCGAAACAACGATAGGCGCATTTAAAGACCGCGTCATCCATACTTTCCATTCGGAAGGAGCGGGCGGTGGGCACGCACCTGATATTTTGAAGGTCTGTGGACAAGCTAATGTCTTACCGTCTTCGACTAATCCGACGCGGCCCTACACCGTTAATACTATCGATGAGCACCTCGATATGCTGATGGTCTGCCATCACCTCGACTCAAAGATTCCCGAAGATGTGGCCTTTGCTGACGCACGTATCCGCCCGCAGACGATTGCGGCCGAAGATATTTTGCACGACCGTGGCGCGATTTCAATCATGTCGAGCGACAGTCAGGCTATGGGCCGTGTGGGCGAAGTCATTATCCGCACCTGGCAGACAGCCGATAAAATGAAGAAACAATTCGGCAAGCTGGAGCCGAATGGTCATCCAGCAGCGGATAACTTTCGTGTGCTACGCTACATCGCAAAGTATACTATCAAT
>CALBPO010000048.1 GCA_937899295.1 uncultured Opitutia bacterium | reverse complement strand
GGAGTTTGTTAGCCAATTGCGCGATCCAAAATTGAAGCATGTCGCTAAGAGGATGCGCAATTTCTTAGGCCCCTTATTACCTCAAGTTGAGGATTGGCATCTCGACTATAGAGCGAGTGAGCATTTTGCGGTCGAAGCAAGCGAGGCCTCGGTCGGTGCTGACTCGGGCCTCCGTGTTATAGGCACGGATATTATTTCGATCTTTGGTACCTTCCCCGTGGTTTCCAATCAGACTTATGAACTTCGTATGACGGGCACTTGGAAAATTAGCCTCGATAACCGAGCACACATACATGTGGCCTGGCTTGATCGCGACGGCCGTAATTTGGAAACTGAACTGCCCTTGCGCTTACCTATCGAGCACCGAGCCAAGCCTGTTGCGATTCGCTTGCCTTTCACCGCGCCTAATGAGGCCGAAGATGTGCGTTTTCGTATCGTTGTTTCACGCCAGTATCCGGGTGACTACCTCGACATCAGTGAGCTTGATTTCGGAGTGGTGCGCTAGTATCTGGGGGTCTCACTGATTCTCTATTAGGGGATGGGATTGACCTATACTTCGCGCTGCGAATATCCCATGGAAAGTAAAGCTCCTCATGTCAAAGAGTGTAAATTTTCTCAATTCTCCTTGCGGCTTATTCCTATCAAAAGCTATGGTGACAGGTTCAATCTTTTTCGATGTCCACCCGCTTATCTAGTCGTGTTTACAATAATGCTGCCCTTGAGGTGTGGTTCGCGAATGTAGGTCTGGACTGGGAGCAGTCGTTTTCTAAAGAGACGCTCTTGCGCGGCCGCGAAATCTACCGTAAAGGGCAGATTTCTGGGGTCGAACTCGCGAACGACGAAGCCATTGTCCACTGTAAGTTTGCCCGTAAGGATATCTGCTACGCCGTGATTGAGTGGACCCCTTCTGGGCCCAAGGTGCGTAGTTCGATCGATGATGACGCTTTAGGTGAAGCGGTTGGCGTGGGTGGTCTCTACGAAGTCGAAGAGTTGATCGCCGATGAGATCGATCCCTTGCCTTACGAGCCAAAGCCCGAGTCGGAGGAGACTCTCAAAGAATCTAAACCTGAAGCGGAACTGGAAGCCGTGGTCGCTCGTCGTTTGACGCCGAAGCTCGAAGGTTTGAGTTCTGGTCTTCGCCTCACAGCTTACTGGACAAATGTTGATTTTTCTCAAGAGCCTGCCTTCCGCAGTGACGAAGCTCCGATTCACTCCGTTGAGCGCGAGGTTCTGGTCCGGTTAACAGGTAGGGCACGTGAATCAGGTTTTAAATTCAGACGCGATTCCAATGACTTCATACTCTATGATCCCGAACGGATCGCACCGTTTTTCTCGCATGCGCTCAAGCGCTGGGACGCAGCCTTTAATACTATCGACCTAGATCTCGAAGCCCAGCGTATGGCTGAAGGTGTACGAGAAGTAAAGGTGATCGGCCGTGTCGAGTCTTCAGGTCAGGAGCAGATGCGCGTTGACTGGCGGCTCAAACTTGGCCGTCAATGGCTCGACCCCGAAGATGCTCAGCGTTTGGCCAAAGCAGGGCGGGGCACCCACGTGGTTCGCGGCCTCGGCCTAGTACGTATTAGCGAGGATCAATCGGCAGCACTCGCCGAGTGGCGCGTGGCGGCTGCAACTAATTTGGAAGAGGCGCAGACTTGGCCACGATATATGGTATTCTCCTTGTTCGGCGAGCGTGGTGCTGAATTGGATTTGGAGGAAGAGCTTTCTGCCTGGAGGGGGCAATTACTCGAGGAGGAATCAAGCGACGCGAAAACGCTTCCTAAATTTCTGAGGGATTATCAAGCGCAAGGCGTGCATTGGATGGCTAAGCTTCGCGATCTGGGCTGCCACGGACTGCTCGCCGACGAAATGGGGCTGGGTAAGACCTTACAAGTGCTGACTCTTCTGAAGTTCTATCCTTACAAAAATAAAAATAGCTTAATTGTTTGTCCCGCAAGTGTGGTGCCTGTTTGGCAAAGTGAGGCTAGACGCTGGTATCCGAATATTCAAACTGAAGTATTGCGCAGTGGTTGCGACTTTCTGAACGACAGCTCGAAGAAGCCAAAGCTGTGGATCGCCAGCTATACCCAATTGCGACGGCACAGGCACTTGCTCGATGAGACGCAGTTTGGTTGCGCAGTGCTCGACGAAGCGCAGCAGATTAAAAACCCAGATGCAAAAGTGACGCAGGCTTGTTGCGCGATCCAAGCTGAGTGCCGGCTCGCGCTGACCGGCACACCGATCGAGAACCGTTTGCTCGACCTATGGGCGCTCTTTCGCTTTTTGATGCCGGGCTTACTTGGTTCGCGCCGTCGATTTGAAGATGCAGTCGAGTCGGACAATATTGGCTTTCGTGAGGCCTTTGCCGACCGTCTGCGGCAACAATTGACGCCCTTCATTCTTCGCCGCCAGAAGAATTTGGTAGGTAAGGACCTTCCGCCGAAAGTAGAGATGGATTTAATCTGTCCTGTCACTGACTTACAAGGTCAGACCTATAAGAACCTTCTCGACCGAGGGCGCGATGAACTGGGCAACGATTTGCAAGCAGCCATGCAGACACAATCCATGCACTTCTTCTCCTTACTCACGCGTTTGAGGCAAGCTTGCTGCGATCCTGGGCTGATTCCCGATGTGAATGCCGACATCCAACAGAGTGGTAAAATACAGATGCTGCTCACATGCCTCGAAGAAGCCCTCAGTGGTGATGGCGCACGCAAGGTCGTCATCTTTAGTCAATTCTTAAGCCTCCTGAAACGGCTGAAGCCTTTGCTTGAAACGACCTTCCCGAAGTTGGCTTTACTTGAACTCAGTGGCGAAACCAAAGATCGCGCTAAACCAGTCGAAATCTTTCAGAATACGAAGGAACCCGCCGTCATACTCGTTAGCCTACGCGCGGGGGGCACTGGCATTACACTGCACGCGGCGGACTATGTCTTCCTGCTCGACCCATGGTGGAATCCCGCCGTGGAGGAGCAGGCGGTGGATCGTGTTCACCGAATCGGTCAAGATCGCCGCGTTTTCGTTTATCGTATGATCACACAAGGCACGATCGAAGAACGCATCCAGCACCTTAAAAAAGAGAAGCGCGAGTTGTTTGAAAGCACCCTCGGCCATCTAGGCAGCGCAAAGGATCTAGCTGAGCACTTCGGCGATCTTGAAGAACTAGCAAAGCTGCTACCGCCTGAGTAGATCGGAGCCAGGTGATTACAAAAAAACGGCTACTCCTTATGGAGTAGCCGTTTTGGAAATGAATTTATGTGAGTCTTACTCGACGTTGGCACCGACTACGGCGGCCATTTGCATCATGTTGATGGTTTCACCTTCTCTGATACTAGTGAGGTCAGTTAGTTTACCAGACTTGCTGGTCGACTTTGTGTTTTTGAAGATGGAAACGAGTTTCGCGTCGGCTACAATATATTTGCCAGCGTTTTGAGGAGCGCCGTTCTCGATCTTGGTTTGGAGGCCTTGACCTTTGATGTAGTCCCAGAGCTTTTTAGTGATCTCTGTGCGCGGGAGCTCGCTTGCTCCGAGGAAGGAAGCCAAGTCGGCTTTAAGTTTTACGGGTTTGTTCAGTCCTTTAGGTTCGTCTGCCATGATGTTATCTTTCTTTATTGGTTAATTTGAGGCGGTTGCCTTATTTGCGGTGAGTAATGTCTGTAAAATTAATCGAGATTCGCCAGATGGCGCAATGCGGCGACATAGCCATCGAAGCCGAGGCCTGAGATGACACCTATGCAGGCGGGGGCTGTCAGCGAGTGAGTGCGGATGTCTTCGCGTCGGTAAATATTGCTAATGTGTACTTCGATCGCCGGTAGGTCGCTCCCAGCGATGGC
>CALBPO010000047.1 GCA_937899295.1 uncultured Opitutia bacterium | reverse complement strand
TGGAAGTGATGTCGCCGTCCACTCTGCGTAAACAACTGATTCCCGTGATTCAAGCCGTGCCCACTCATGCGCTTTAGAGCGCGGAACTCAAAACTAAGTAAGCTCATGAACTTTCCAGCCGCCGTTGATAACTTTGAAGCACTTTCCGGGTTAAAGGGGGAACTGCATCTGGCTATCGGTGTCTTCGATGGTGTGCATCTTGGACATAAGGCCGTGATTGAATCGGCCGTGTTTTCCGCGCGTCGCTCAGGCGCTATGGCAGCTCGACAAAGCTCCCCCCAGACAGGCTCCCCCCGGCGCGGCATTGCGGGTGTGTTAACTTTTGATCCGCACCCGAGTCGTCTCTTTCGTCCCAAAGATGCGACTCGGCTCATCATGCCGATTGAGACGAAGACCGCAATGCTTCAGGATCTCGGGGTCGACTGCGTGATTCGTAAACACTTCGACCATGCCTTTGCCTCGATTCCTGCCGAGGAGTTCCTTAGCTATTTGAAGGGCGCTTTGCCCGCCCTCAAGTCAATCTATGTTGGCGAAAACTTCCGCTTTGGCCGAAAGCGCGCGGGAGACGTGGCAACTTTGGTTGAATCTGGGTGCGCTTTGAACCTTGGAGTGTTCAGCGCTGAACGTATTAAACATAACGGCGAACCAATCAGCAGCACGCGTATTCGTAAAGAACTCGAAGCGGGCGAGATCGAGGTCGTTAACGATTTACTCGGCTACAATTATACCGCAAGGGGTAGGATCGTATGTGGCGCGAGCTTGGGGCGCACAATTGGCTTTCCTACATTGAATCTTCCATGGCAGCCAGAGTGCATGCCGCGTCATGGAGTTTATCTAGTAAGCTTCCGTGAAAGTGGATCAAAGCTTTGGCAAGTGGGGGTGGCCAACTACGGTGTAAAGCCGACTGTGGCTAATGCGGATCAAGTGCCCGCACTCGAAGTCCATGCCTTAGATACGACAGAGTTAAGTATGAGCGATACGATTGAGGTCGAGTGGTTAAAGTTCATCCGCCCCGAGCAAAAATTTGCTTCGGCGGAGGAGCTGAAAGCCCAGATTGCTAAAGATTGCGTGACGGCGAAAGAGTTGGCTGAGTCATGACTCTATCAAGAATGGCGCGCCCGTTTTTCAAGCGCTCCGAGCAATGTTATCACGCAGCTAAATCTTCCAATTCAACAAAGGCATCCCGAAAGCGAATACAATACAAACGATTATGCCCGAACGCATCATAGAATTTTCAGTGCCACCCGGCGCTAAAGCAGGGCGCGCAGACAAGGTCTTCGCGGCCGAGTTTGATGATGTCAGCCGCGCTCGCTTACAGCGCGCCTTTGATGCGGGGCAAGTCACCTTTGACGGTAAGACCATCGATAAACGCTTTAAGCTAAGCCAATCAGGACTGCTCCGCGCCGTACTCGAAGAACCGACCTTTGATACTGCGCCGACCGCCGTCGATTTGCCGCTCGACGTGATCTATGAAGACGAGTCGATCTTAGTGGTGAATAAAGCACCAGGGATGATTACGCATCCCGGCAACGGGACGGGTGAAAACACGCTCGTCCATGCGTTGCTTCATCATTGTGGCGAAAATCTCAGCACGGTTGGTGCGCCGGATCGACCTGGGATTGTTCATCGCTTGGATAAAGAAACCAGTGGGCTAATCATCGTCGCAAAAAACGACACAGCACATCACAAGTTGGCTGCTGCCTTTAGCGAACGAAAGACCTACAAGCGCTATACTGCCCTAGTCTTCGGCATTCCAAAAGTCAGCCGCGGTACAATTAAAGAAGCGATCGGCCGCCATCCCGTGGTGCGCACCCGGATGGCAGTCGTGCATAGTGGCAAGCCTGCCCATACCGACTGGAAGGTAGAAGCGCGTTACGGCCAGAAGGCCACGCGTATGAGTTGCATTATACACACTGGGCGCACTCACCAGATACGTGTCCACATGAGCGAAATTCGGTTTCCTCTACTCGGTGACTCGACCTATGGCTTCAGGCCTGGGCAGTTAAAAGACATTGAAGTGCCCCGCGTGATGCTGCACTCTACAGAATTGCAAATCCAACACCCTGATCGCGACGAGCGGATGACTTTCGAGGCTCCGCTTCCAAGAGATTTCGAGGATTTGATAGCGCGGCTTGCGTAGGAGCGATGGACATGCCTCGACCTCAGCCAATCGCTTGCGCGCCAAGGGTAGATCCTGCGGGGCATGCGTCCTCGTAGAGACAAAGAGTTGTCAAACGAAGATCGGGCATTCAGTTTATTTCATTTGTCGCATTTTAAATCGTTAACTCCCTGAAATTTGCTTAATCATACACAACCCATACCATTATGAATTGTTGCATCTTAGGAGCCGGTGCTTGGGGCACCGCAATGGCTCTCCATCTCGACCGCTGCGGCCATTCGGTAACGCTGGTTCCGCGCCGTATGGAGCACGCGCTCGAGATTGCCTCGTCGCGTGAAAATTGTGACTACTTGCCGGGTTACAAACTACCCCACACCATTCAAATTGGCTGTGAGGTCGGTCCCGTTCTTATGGAGGCCGAGGTGGTCTTCCTTGCCTGTCCGTCAAAGGCGATGCGCTCGCTCTGCGAGTCGATCAAGCCACACCTTGAGGGGGCTTGGCAGTTAAAACTTTGTTTGATTATGTGCAAAGGCCTCGAATTAGAGACTTTTAAAACACCCGCTGAGATCGCGCAAGAAGCCTTGTCCGGCATCGCATGTGGCGTATTGTCGGGTCCTACTTTTGCGGGCGAGGTCGCCGAGGGTAAGCCGACAGCCGCCGTGCTCGCCGTAGGTAGCGATTGCGAAGACCCCGAGCGATATCAAAGCGCCTTTAGCAATTCGGGTCTACGTGCTTACCTTTCTGATGATCTGCGTGGCACGGAGCTGGGTGGGACTTTAAAGAACATTTACGCCATCGGCTCGGGTCTTTGCGATGGATTGCAATTGGGAGATAATGCAAAAGCAGCCTTACTTACGCGAAGCCTGAATGAAATGGTGCGGCTCGGAGTGAAGCTGGGTGGGCAAAAAGAAACGTACTCTGGCCTCAGTGGGTTTGGTGATTTGGTGGCGACTTGTTCTGGCAAGTGGAGTCGTAATCGGACCTTTGGACAAAGAATAGGCGAGGGTGAAACGCCGACTGCGATTGTCGAAAGTCAGAAGTCAGTGGTCGAAGGCTACCCTGCGACGAAATGTCTCCAACAAATTTGCGCGGAGAAAAAAGTGGACGCGCCGATACTTGGCACCATTTATGCGATACTCTACAGTGGCCTGGATCCCTTGGCTGCGATGCAGCAATTAATGACCCGCGACTTGAAAGCAGAATAGGTATTCCCTAATCAATGACTCATGCCAAAATCACTTTGCAAAGTAAAAACCTCTGAGATCCATGGGCGCGGATTATACGCCACAGTGGACATCGATGAGGAGACTCAGATCATCCAATACGTCGGTGAAAAAATAACGAAGAAGGAATCGAAGAAGCGTGCTCTCGCATGGGAGGAGGAAGCTCGCAAAACAGGTGAAGGCCTTGTTTACATCTTCGAGCTCGACGACAAATATGACATCGACGGGCGCCTCGGCGATAATCCTGCCCGCTACATGAACCACTCTTGCGATGGAAATTGCGAAGCGATCAATTTCGATGGCGAAATCTGGATCGTAGCAATTCAAGACATCAAAAAAGGCGATGAGCTCGTCTACGATTACGGCTACGACATGGAGCATTTCCTTGACCACCCTTGCAAGTGTGGCTCCCGTAAGTGCATCGGCTACATCGTACGCGAAGATCAGCGCTCCAAGGTGAAGAAGCTACTCAAGGGTAGAAAGAAAAAGCGCGGCAAAAAGAACAAGAAATGGTCAGCAGCTCAATCTACTAGCTGAGAAAGCTTAACAAACAAAACGTCCTAACCTGAACAGCTTATGCCTAATTGCCGAAGGATGGCGTGGGGTTTTCTTAGCAAGACGATACGGGTGGCCTAGCTTTGCTTGTTTTACCGATACCTGGGTTAAAGGTGTTGGTGGGGTCCAGTTCATGGTAAAAAGATTTTAGATGCGGCTCAGCGTCATAGAGGTGGCCAACGTTGTGCTCAGCAGGATATTTGGCTCCTTTTTTATCAAGGCATTCAAGAAGCTTGGCCTTCATCTCGTGTAGGTCGGTGCCTTTTTTAAAGATGTAGTCGCGATGAAACACGTGGCACATAAAGTGACCATAATCAAGTGTCAGATCGAGCTGCGCTTCGATTTCGGGCGGAATGGATTCTATCCAGTTGGGGTCGTTGCCTAGTAGTGCGATGTCTAAGGCTAATACTTCCTCGGTGGTTTTTTGATGTAAGGTTTGATAACGTATGGCAGCGCCAGCCGCGGCGAAGCGGTGGAGCAGCGCGGCTTCTTGCTCTTGGGGCGTGCACTCAAAGAAGTCGCCCTCGCCGCACAGCTTCCATTCTTGGCCGAGGTACTTACGTGCTTCCTCGATCCCGTCGTCAGACATACTAAGTATTAAGTAGTAATTGAAACGGTCGCGATACTCCAGCAGGCGGGGGGGCAGGTGTTGCGGGAAGAGACGGCTGACATGGTAGAGGAAGAGGTCGGGCAGGAACCTAGGCAAGAACTGGAGTTTGTTGAGTCGATGCTCTATAGCTGACTTAAGCGCGTAGGCTTTAGGCAGGTGGCGTGTGCCGATATGTTTGATCGAAAGAAAGACGTCTTTTCCGTAGCGCTCAGCTACGTCGAAAATGTCACGGTTCATGTACTCGCACATCTCGGGCAGCTCTTTGAATTTGGTCAAAATTTGCTGGCGGAGCTTGGTGAGGTCATCGGGCTGAGCCGTGCCAATGAAGAAGACCTGCTCCTTTTTAGGGAGCGGGTAGGTGTCGACTCTCACGGCAAAGGCGGCGACTTTCCCCGCGCTGCCGCTGAGTTCAAAAAGTCGCCTCGGATCGGCGTTGTAGCGGTTGGGCAGGCCGCCTTCGAGATCGCGAATACGTTTGGCGTATTCTCTGTCCGAGGCGGGGGTGTGGTGCGCTTCTAGGTCGTCGCTATCAATCTGGCCACTTTCGAGACGCTCAAAGATTTGCTCAGGAGTCTTTCCTAGGTTTCGGATGCCGAGGTGGTCGACGAGCTGGAGCTTGCCGGTGGCATCGACTTGTGCGAAGAGTGATAGCTCGGTGTAGGATGAGCCGCGTTTGCAGAGTGCGCCTCCTGCGTTGTTCGCAATGCCACCCACGATAGTCGCACCAATGCTTGTAGAACCAATTACGGAGTGGGGCATACGGCCGAGGGGTCGCAGGAGGTTTTCCAACTGGTGAAGACTCGCTCCTGGTAAGGCCAACACTTGCTTGCCGCCATCAAGAAGAATGAGCTTAGTCAATCGCCTTGTGTTGATAATAACTACGGGGCGCACATAGTCGTCTCCGCTAGGGCACGAGCCCTCGGTCAGCCCAGTCTTGGCGCCCTGCATGATGATCGCACAGCCCCCATTGACACAATGTTGCAAGATGTGCCACTGCTGGAGTAGCGTCTCTGGAAAG
>CALBPO010000046.1 GCA_937899295.1 uncultured Opitutia bacterium | reverse complement strand
TTGACGCTGTGCCGGTGCCATAAGGGAATAATCAGTCATCACTCATTATTTATAAGTCATTTCTGATGACCCCAACTGACATCATTAAAAAAGTCCGTCGCCTAGAAATTCGTACACGACGGCTCGTTACCGATTCGGTGACAGGGGCTTATCACAGCTCTTTCAAAGGTCGTGGTATGGACTTTGAAGAAGTTCGCGAATACGCCATCGGTGACGACGTGCGTACGATCGATTGGAATGTATCGGCTAAGATGGATCGACCCTTCGTAAAAGTCTTCCGGGAAGAGCGCGAGCTGACACTCATGTTACTGATCGACCTCAGTGCTTCAGGCATTTTCGGTTCCGTCGAGCAAAGTAAGCGCGAGCGAGCCGCAGAGATCGCTAGCGTGATCGCCTTTTCCGCTTCGCAAAATAACGACAAGGTTGGGCTTCTCCTCTATACTAAGGAGGTTGAGCACTACATTCCGCCTAAAAAAGGCCGCCGACATATTCTACGAGTGATTCGTGACATACTTTTTTTTGAACCCTCTGGCAAAACGACCAACCATAAGTCCGCACTCGACTACCTCAATCGCGTACAACGTCGTAAAAGTGTCGTCTTTTTGATCTCTGATTTCATCGATAACGACTCCCCACTTCCCGCTCCCGATTCACCACTCTTCGCGACACTCGCCCTCACCCATCAACGACACGACCTTGTAAGTATCGCCCTGAGCGATACCCGTGAATACGTGCTACCAAAAGTCGGCCTAATCACACTCGAAGACGCCGAGACTGGCGATATGGTCGAGATTAATACCAGCAGCCATAACATAAGAGAGCGCTATGCAAAGCTCGCTGAGGAACGCCTTGAAGCTTTTCGAGCCGGCATGCGTAAAAAAGGCCTCGACTGGATCGAAGCTCGCACAGATCAACCTTATCTACCCGCACTGCGTAAACTCTTCGCTTTACGTGCTAGTAGGCACTAAACGAGAACTAGAAATGATATTTCTTGCCCAGATGCCCGCCGCACCACAGATGCCGCCCCTACCTGAAGGGCCATCGCTCGATCGCGTTCGTGGCCCCATTGAGATACCCGCTTACGAACCTTGGCAAATAATATTAGCACTCGGATTTATTGTTCTTTTTATTGGCCTATTAATTTGGTTATACGTCCGTAGTCGCCGAAAATCCGCGACAACGACTCCGCCATACGAGTTTGCCCTAGCAGAGCTACAGGCTGCCGCAGACTTGAGCGCTAAAGACGACGAACGTTTTGCAATACTAAGCTCGCAAGCTCTACGCCGTTATCTCGAAGACGAGTTTGGCCTACGTTCGACAGCTCGCACGAGCGAGGAATTTCTCCTTAGCCTAAAAGGCAATACCCAGTTCGACGAATCTTTTCAGACAACACTTAGCGAAATACTAGACAGCCTCGACCAGACTAAATTTTCGCAGCAAACAATCAGTATCGAATCACGTATCCATATTATCGATACATTAAAAGATCTCATCAATCAAGCGCAGGTCATTAGCCAAAAGGAAGGAACCCACCAATGAGTTTCTTTCATTTCGAGGATCCCGCATTTTTCTTTTTACTCCTACTCATACCCATCCTAGCGTGGTGGGCAGGTCGTATGGGACCCGAAGCGGCTGTCCGTTTTTCCAGTATAGCTCTCGTCAAGAAGATTAGCCGCAATCGTCATAGCCGTCCCGGCAAGCTACTCTTCGGCCTGCGTTTGCTCGCGCTAGTCGCGCTCATTACAGCCCTCGCTCGTCCACAGATTGGTCGGATGAACGAGGACACCGAGGCCGAAGGTATCGATATCGTCGTCACGCTTGACCTCTCAGGATCCATGCGCGCACTCGATCTATCGACCCAAGACGATATCGTCACGCGCCTCGATGCGGCAAAGCGCGTGGTCGACAACTTTATCGGTAAGCGCGAATTCGATCGGATCGGACTCGTCGCCTTCGCCGCCAATGCCTACGTTGTCAGCCCGCTTACACTCAATCACGACTGGCTCAAGCGCAACTTGGAGCGACTCGAACTCGGCGAGATCGATGGCGGTGGTACTGCCATTGGCACAGCCCTCGGAGCGAGTATCAATCGCTTACGTGAGCATGACGCCCGTAGTCGTATCGTTATTTTACTCACAGACGGCGAGAATAATTCAGGCGCCCTCTCTCCCATTGCCGCCGCCGAGGTCGCCAAGACTCTTGGAGTCAAAGTCTACACCATCGCCACCGGTAAAAAAGGCCGTGTCCCCATCCCTGCGACTGACCGTGAGGGACGCATCGTCCGCGACAGTGAAGGTAGGCCCGTTTATCGAGGTCGCAGCGATATGTCGAACTACGACGAAGCTGAGTTAGCCGAAATCGCCGAACTCACAGGCGGTCGTTTTTTCAGCGCAACCAAGGACGGCGACCTAGAACGCATCTACGATGAAATCGACCAACTCGAAACCAACAAAATCGAGCTACGGTCTTACGCCACATTCACAGAGTTGTTCGTCTGGCTAGCAAGCCTAGCGCTGCTCTTACTCGCTCTTGAGCAGGTCCTTCGCAACACCCGCTACCGCCGTCTACCATGAGTTTTGAGGATCCAGTATGGTTGAGAATCACGCCGATACTACTCCTGCTCTTCGGCGGAGTGCTCGCGTATGGTTTTCGACGGCGCGATGCCTTACTCGGTCGTTTTGCGGCCAGTCGACTACTCGACCAGTTGACCGAACAAGCCAGCTTCACTCGCACATGGATCAAGGCAGGCTGTATCTTGCTTGCCGTTCTAGCCATTGGTATTGCACACGCGCGTCCACTACTTGGCGTCGAGTGGTCGGAGCGCAAAGCACGCGGCCTGGACATAGTCTTCATCCTTGATAGCTCTAAGAGCATGCTTGCCACCGATCTGCGTCCCACCCGCCTAGATCGTGCAAAGCTTGCCATTATCGATCTTGTCGAGCGCTTAGAGGGTGACCGTATCGGCCTCATCGCCTTTGCGGGGCAAGCCTTTCTACAAACACCGCCCACCCTCGATTACTCCGCCTTTTACGAGAGTCTCGACGCCATCGACCCCAACATTATGACGAGCGGAGGCAGCGATCTCGGCAACGCGATCGATGAAGCGACCAAGGCATTTCCTTCGCAAAACAACATCAAGGTCGTCGTCTTGCTAACCGACGGCGAAGACCTAAGCGGCAACGCCGCCAGCGCTGCCACCAGAGCTCGCGAGGATGGCATCCAGGTTTTCACGATCGGCATCGGCACGCCCGAGGGCGAATACTTACGCATCCGCAATGAACAAGGCATTGAAGAATTCGTTCGAGATTCGAGCGGGCAACCCATACTCAGTAAACTCGATGAGAATACCCTCCAAGCCATCGCTCAGGCAACTGGGGGTATCTATAGCCAACTTAGTAGCGATTCCCTCGACCAGCTTTATAATTCTGTCATCGCTAGGCTTCCACGCGAAGAGCGCGAATCAGAATTGCAGGAAATAGGCATTGAGCGTTTCCAATGGGCGCTCACTTTCGCCCTAGTCTTTCTTGTATTTGATATACTAATACGCCGACGCCGAAGTGCTGCAATCCATGCTAGCATGCTTATTCTCGCAACGCTAACTCTTAGCCCAACAGATACAATTGCTAAGACTGAATCCAATCTCAATGCCTACAGTAATTACAATGCAGCTTACAGAGCACTGGCTCAAGGGGACTACGAAGCCGCTCAAGCCGGCTACGAAAACGCGCTTTCTAATACGAATGACCTCAACCTGCAGCGCGACGCTCTCTACAACCTAGCCCACGCTACCTACCAACAAGGACACACAAGCTACGAGAGCGGCGACCCGCAAGCAGCTCTCGTTCAAGTTGAAAAAGCCGAGGCCTTATTTCAATCCGCCCAAGAGATCGATACCAGCGACACATCAATTCAAGCAGACATTGAGCAAGTCTCGCGAGTTCGTGAAGCCATCGAAAAATTAATCGAACAACAACAGTCACAAGATAGTGAAGAGCAGTCTGGAGAATCGGAAGAGAATCAGGATTCATCCGAAGAAGGTGAGGACTCAGAAGATTCACAAGATAGCGAGCAATCTGAAACCAGCGAGCAAGGCGAGAACTCTTCCAAAGATCAACAGAACCAAGAAAATGAATCAGGAGAGGAAAGCACCGAGCAATCCAACCAAGACCAAGAAGGCTCAGAAGGCGATCCGTCCGAGGAATCGGGCGACCAAAAAAATCAAGAGACGACGGACGAAGAAGTCGAGGGCGCTTCAACCAGCGATCAAGAATCAACTGAAGACCCCCTTGACGACATCCCGCAGTCCCAACCAGGCGAAGAGGGTGGGGAATCCAGAGATGAAGAAGGTCAACAAGCTGGGACCACCGAAGCCACCGAGGGCGAAAGTAAGCAAGATGATCAGGCTGGCAGCATGAGCAGCGAAGTAATCGAGGGCATGACCGAAGCTGAAGCCGCCGCCCTGCTTGATTCACTTCGCGGCAAAGAAACCCTCCTGCCCTTTAACAACCAAGCGCGCGGTAAGCGCTCAGGCGACACCCGAGACTGGTAAACAAATTTTATCTATGCACCGATTCAAATTCACATTATTACTTCTCCCTTGGCTCTTAGCGCTCAGCACGAGCGCTGAGATTAGCGTGACTGCAATCTTCAATCCACCCCGCGTAGCGCTAGGCGACAAGGCTCAGTATGTCCTTGAGATCAAAGAGACTAGCACTAGCGAACAGCCAGAAATAGAGCGTGTCACCAGCCTGCCCATCCCGCAATCTGGAGGCCTAGACTTAACAAACGGTCGCACTGCAACCAGTCAGCAGACCAGTATCATCAACGGCGCGCGAGAATACAGCGTCACGCAACAGCTCATCATAGATGCCGATGCTCCTCGCATCGGCACCTTTACTCTCCCCACTTACGTTTTTCAATACAAGGGGCAAACACTCCGCGCTCCCACCGCCACACTCCAAGTCGTCGAACGCGCGGCCGACGCGGGCCCGACCACAGACGAGTTAATCTTCCTAAAAGCCGACACGCCCGATCAGCTCTATATCGGTCAGACAACAACTCTTGAGCTCAAACTCTATATAGCACCAAATGTCCGGCTCTCGGGCCTCAATAGCTTCGATCGAAATGCCGATGGCTTCACCATAAGTAGTGAATTGCCTGAGAGTAAGGAGACTTCCGAGATCGTCAATGGTCGTAGCTACCGCGTGCTTAACTGGACGCTCACCATTACGCCAATACAAATAGGCCCACAGGATTTGAATTTTCAATTTACCGTATCTGTAAGCCTACCTGGGCAAAATAATCGCACCCGCGATCCACTCGGCGGGCGAGGCTTCGGAAGTAGCCTCTTCGACGACTTTTTTGCTCGCTCCGAGCGTTTCAACCTAAGCACCGAGCCAACAACGATCGAAGTCCTCGCGCTCCCAACAGCCGACAAGCCCGCTAGTTTCACTGGTGCGATTGGTGACTTCGCCATGCAGGTCTACACCGACCGCAACCAGCCCCAAGTAGGCGACCCGAGCATCCCC
>CALBPO010000045.1 GCA_937899295.1 uncultured Opitutia bacterium | reverse complement strand
GAACCGTCTCGCTTTGGAGTATAGACTAGGCACTCAGCTGGAAATCACTCAGGTCGTGGTCAAGGACGCGTCCAAGGCGCGAGAGGTTCTCGTGCCTACTGGATCCTACTCAGAAGATCCTGCAAGGGTGCTTGATAACCCTGATATTGACATCGTATGTGAGTTGATGGGCGGTACGGGTAAGGCACTAGAGCTGACGCGCCGCGCTCTTGATCAGGGCAAGATCGTGGTGACTGCTAATAAGGCTTTAATCTGCGAGCACGGTGAAGAACTCTTTGAAATTGCCCGACGAAATGGAGGGCACTATTTTTACGAGGCTTCGGTTGCGGGTGGTATTCCTATCATTAAAACGATTCGCGAGGCATTGGTAGCTAATCGCTTTAAGCTAATCTTTGGTATCCTGAACGGTACGTCGAACTACATCCTCACTCGTATGGAGCGCGAAGGCCTAAGTTTTGACGCTACATTAGGCGACGCGAGAAAGCTTGGCTACGTGGAAGCTGATGAGGCACTCGACCTTGATGGGATCGATGCGGCACACAAAGCTGTGATTCTGGCCTACTTGGCACATGGTAAGTGGGTGAAGCTTGAGGACATTATATGTGAAGGCATTCGCGAGATCACAGGCGAGGATATAGAGATTGCGGGTCAACTCGGTTACAAAATTAAACTACTCGCGGTGATCGCGCGTGACTTTGAGGCGAACAAACTCTCTGTTCGCCTGCATCCTGCGCTGATTTCTAAACAGGAAGTAATTGCAGGAGTGGACGAGGTTTATAACGGCGTCAGCGTGACGGGCGATGTTGTGGGCACGACAGTCTTAATCGGGCGTGGAGCAGGTCAGGATGCGACTTCCAGTTCAGTGATTAGCGATATCGCTGATGCGGTCTTTATGCTGCAAGGTGGAGCGTCGCCTGTAATTTCTGAAGAAGATGAGGCCACTCATCAAAAATTGGCCGATGGGCTTGAACTAGCTGCGGGGGATGAACTCGTCGGTCGCTACTACTTGCGCATTCATGTTAGAGATGAAGAGGGTGTCCTCGCCAAGATTTCCGATATTTTAGCCAAGGAGCACATCAGCTTTGCCACCGTAAATCAGAAGGAGCTCGAAGATGGCACTGCTAAACTTATGGTCACAACGCACATGAGCAGTGAGGCTGCCATTATACGTGCGATCGCGCTGCTTAGTGAGGAGAGTTCCGTAATCGGTGCGCCTGTAAGTTTCCGGATCTTTGATCCCAGCAGTTGACTAGGCTGCCCGCGTATGGACAGCCCTTTTCAATAATTTGTGATCGCCAGGCCTAGTTCTGGGTTTCGGACGAACTACTGGCGTTGCTGATTTCGGCTAGACCTCGGATGATGCGGTATTTGCCTCGAAAAAAGTCTGTATAATCGTCGAGTTGGTCTTCCCACTCTTTTCGCATCTCCTCGTCACCCGCTAGAAAAAGTATGACGTTAACGGATGGCTTTTCGCTCCCCTTATTTGTGTAGAGGATATCAACGACCTTCTTAAAGTATTTTTCAATCTCACGTGACTCGAGGAAGTAGTCTGGTCGCCAGCCTGGGTGCTCAGTTTCCCATTCAAGACCAAGTTCTCTATAATCGGAATAGATGCCCCACCTAGAGTCAAGGACACGGTCTGGTTGCCCTTTTTTCCTTCGCTCTTCGTTGATTACCTTCATCTTGTAATTAATGCGATTCTGCATGATCGGCACTTCTTTTTCGTGCTCAGCGAGTTGATCCTGATATTTGCGAGTTGTGGAAAATCGAATCCAATCGGCTTCCTCCTGATCAGTTAAGCGGCGGCGAACTCTCTCAAAACCCCGGTGGTAGCCAGCGATGAAAAATATGGCATCCACATCCTGCTCGACCGCAAGCTGTGTCATAAAGGCTGTGTCATTACCTGGTTGGTTAGCCCAGAGGATATCTTCATGTGTGGCATCTTTGCTTAAGGTATCTAGCCTTTCACGTCTAACGCTAGCGCCTTCGACTAGACCTGCGTTTCGAGCATTCGCATTGATCGGAGTTATCCATTGGATTAATTGCTGGTGAACTTCCTGCCCAGCTGGGACGAGTTGCTTCTTAAAAAACTTACTGTTACGCCTATCCGCCATCATGACATTAAATAAGGTGCCGGCAGAGAGGTTACCTACCATATCGGTGATTTCGTCCTTAATAATTTTGTAACTTTTTAGGCCTCCTTTGGCGTCGGTCAACATCTGGCTATTTGCATCAATGACGAATAGGATACGCTCTGCTCGAGTTTTGAGACCGAAGACGCTAATGTCGGACATGCCAATACCAAGTGTTCCACGCGTGCCGCCGAGCAGGGATCCGCGTCAGAAACCACCCATTCCAGAGCTTACTGTGAAGGACTCCTGCATATTCGG
>CALBPO010000044.1 GCA_937899295.1 uncultured Opitutia bacterium | reverse complement strand
CCAACGCAGCCATTAGCTCTTCGCGTGAACTACCGCTAGTTTCGCTGTCTACAGTCAGGCAGGTGAGCCAATAGTTGGACGCATTAGGATCCACGACAGGCATAAACTCGATTCCTGGTAGCATGCCTAGCTCGGCTTGGTAGGCCTCGAAATGTGCGCGGCGGGTATCAATACGACGCTGAAGATCGGCTAATTGGCTGTTTCCGAGACCTGCGAGTAAATTACTCATGCGATAATTATAGCCGACTGCTTTGTGCTCGTAGTGGACTACGGCTTCACGAGCTTGAGTGGCCAAGTAGCGGGCCTGATCGATGCCCTCACCATTGTTTGAGAGTAACATACCACCGCCAGAAGTAGTGATGATTTTGTTGCCATTAAAAGAGAAGAAGGAATAGGCACCCATTGAACCCGCTGGTCTTCCGCAGTAGCTTGCACCGAGTGCTTCGGCTGCGTCTTCAACTACAGGTATATTGTATTTCTCACAGATTGAGAGAATCGCTTTCATTTCGGCGCATTGCCCATATAGGTGTACGACGATGACGGCTTTGATATCCTTACCTTGCTCGAGAGCCTGCTGCAGGAGAACTGGATCCATGTTCCATGTGCGTGGCTCACTATCGACAAAAATTGGCTCCGCGCCAAGATAACAAATTGGGTTGGCACTCGCAGCAAAAGTAAGGGTGGGGCAAATGACGGCGTCATCCGGACCAACGCCTAGTATTTGCAGGGCGAGATGAAGAGCGGCCGTACCTGAGTTAAGTGCAACTGCGTGCTGGCGATTGGCGTGATCAGCGACTGCCGACTCGAATAAATCAAGTGCAGGACCAGCCGGAGCAACCCAATTAGAAGTCAATACAGCATCTACGCTCGCATGGTCCTGCGGACTGATATCGGGGGGTGATAAATAAATGCGGGGCATAATTACCATTATGTTCAACTATAGAACCGTTTATTTCCAACTTTAATTACGGTAATTTTGGATAAGGGATCCTCTAGTTAGGATAACCGAGACTAAATATAATGTCGCGATGCGTACGCAGCGCACAGATATCTGCTAGAATCTGCGCGGACCGGCAGGAGTGGTTTCCTTCATACTCACTCTAAAGCCTAGAAATTAACAACTCTCGCTGAAATATCATTTCTTTGGGTAGATTACTGTGTAACTTCAGGAAAAGTTCTTCGTGGGGTAGCGTCTGCATGCGAGCACGTTCACGGTCGATATGCATAAGCTCGTTAAAATCCTCTTTACTCATGTCGAGACCGCGCCAGTCGAGATCACTGTAACGAGGCATCCAGCCGATAGCCGTTTCTTTCGCTCCAGCACGACCTGTAGCGCGTTCAACAATCCAGCGTAGTGGTCGCATGTTATCGCTAAAACCAGGCCACATAAACTTTCCGTCTGAATCCTTACGGAACCAGTTCACATTAAAAATAAGTGGGGTCTCGCTAAGCGTTCGCTGCATTTTAATCCAGTGACTAAAGTAGTCGCCCATATGGTAGCCACAAAAAGGGAGCATCGCCATAGGATCACGGCGTATTTGGCCAAGATTACCTTCAGCTGCTGCTGTGATCTCTGAGCCAGTGGTAGCACCCAGATAAACGCCGTGACCCCAGTTGAATGACTGCGTAACGAGTGGCACGTCCTTCATGCGGCGACCACCAAAAATCATCGCATGGACGCGCACTCCCTCGGGCTTCTCCCAGTCAAGGTCCATCACAGGGCAATTCGCGGCGGGTGCAGTAAAGCGACTGTTCGGGTGCGCGGCGGGAGTTTCGCTACCGGGCGTCCAGTCTTTGCCTTTCCAGTCGATCAAATGTGTGGGTACATCGTCGGTCATACCCTCCCACCAGATGTCACCGTCGTCCGTTAGCGCGACATTGGTAAAAATAGTATCTTTCGAGCAAGAAGCTATCGCGCTGGGATTCGTGCCCTCGGATGTGCCTGGTGCAACACCAAAGAAACCAGCCTCAGGATTGATCGCGTAAAGACAGCCATCCTTGCCTGGCTTGATCCAAGCGATATCGTCGCCTACGCAGGTGACCTTATAGCCCTTCATTTCTCGGGGCGGAATAAGCATGGCAAAATTCGTCTTCCCGCAAGCGCTTGGAAAGGCCGCCGTCACATAAGTCTTAGCGCCGTCCGGCTCTTCCACTCCTAGAATGAGCATATGTTCGGCCATCCATCCCTCATCGCGGGCGAGAGTGGATGCGATACGTAGCGCGAGGCACTTTTTGCCGAGCAGGGCGTTGCCTCCGTAGCCAGATCCGTAGGATACAATAGTGCGCTCTTCTGGAAAGTGAACAATATACGTGTCCTTAGGGTTGCAAGGCCAAGCAACATCTTCATCACCCTCATCCAAGGGGCATCCCACTGAGTGTAAGCAAGGCACGAAGAATCCATCCGAACCGAGCACGTCGAGCACAGGAGTGCCTATCCGTGCCATAATCCGCATATTGACGACCACATAGGGCGAATCCGTCAATTCGACGCCAATCTTAGAGATCGGACCACCGATTGGGCCCATACTAAATGGGATGACATACATAGTGCGCCCATGCATGCAGCCTTTGAACAGTTGCTTCAGTTTGCGTCGCATGGCCCGTGGTTCCTCCCAATTATTAGTCGGCCCTGCAGCATCTTTGCTCTGCGAACAGATAAATGTCTTAGATTCAACCCTAGCCACGTCGTCGGGATTCGATCGAAACAGGTAGCTATTCGGTCTTTTTGCCTCGTTGAGCTTAGTACACATACCCTGCTCGACCATCATCGCGAAGAGTAAATCAGCCTCCTCTTGAGAGCCATCACACCAATGAACAGCCCGTGGTTCGCACATGGAGGCCATCTTTTTGACCCATTTAAGTAGTGCTTTATGGGAAGTATGTGATGAAGCTGCTTTTGACATTTAATTATGTTAGCACTGAGCATGCCAATGATAAGAAAAAAGCCCCAGTCATCCGAAAATATATTCTTCAACGAATCTCCTTGAGTCAGAGCCGCTATTCTACCTTTTTCGTTTTCTAATTATTTTGAATTTCCAAAAGTGGATTTTACTTTTCAGACCGTAGAAACCCTCCATGCCACGTAAAAAGACGCCCCAGAAAGACAATTTTGAACTCGAGTTCGACGAAGCTTCGCAGTCTGGCAAGACAAAGCCACTCTCAGACGATGACATTTTTGCACTCAAGACGGACTCTGGTCATGTCGACGAAATGTTCAGCGACTGGTTCCTAGATTACGCAAGCTATGTGATTTTAGAGCGTGCAGTGCCTCATGCTAATGACGGCCTTAAGCCCGTTCAACGGCGAATACTCCACTCTATGCGCGAGTTGGAAGATGGTCGTTACAACAAGGTAGCCAATGTGATCGGCAACACAATGAAGTATCACCCTCACGGTGATGCCTCAATTGCCGACGCCATGGTACAGCTAGGCCAAAAAGAATTACTGATCGATATGCAGGGTAACTGGGGTAACACCTTAACAGGTGACTCTGCTGCTGCCTCTCGCTACATTGAAGCTCGCCTTTCTAAGTTTGCTCTGGATGTAGTATTTAATCCTAAGACGACAAATTGGTTGTCCTCATACGACGGTCGTAATAAAGAGCCCGACACACTCCCCGTTAAATTCCCGCTCCTCCTCGCGCAAGGTGCTGAAGGCATTGCGGTTGGGCTTTCCTGTAAGATTCTACCTCACAATTTCATCGAGCTACTCGATGGCTGCATTGCGCTTCTTCGAAAAAAGAAACCCGAGCTTGTGCCTGACTTTCCTAGTGGCGGCATCGCTGACGTCTCCGAATATAATAACGGCAGACGTGGTGGCCGCGTAAAAGTTCGCGCTAGGATCGTAGCTCGCAAGAAAAACGTACTCGCTATCACCGAGCTGCCCTTTGGCAAGACTACGACCAGCCTGATCGACTCAATCATCTCGGCCAACGAAAAGGGGAAAATCAAGATTCAGCGCGTAGAGGATAACACCGCTGACCTTGTAGAAATCCTCGTTTATCTGCCGTCCGGATCCGATCCCAGAACGGTGGAGCAAGCTCTCTACGCCTTTACCGATTGTGAACTCTCGGTCTCGACCAACATCTGCGTAATCGAAAACGAGAAGCCGCATTTCTTCTCTGCGCAGGATCTGCTCTATCTAGCAACTGAGAAGACACGTAATCTTCTCCAGCTCGAACTCGAAATCCAACTTAGGGAGCTTGAGGAGAAATGGCATTTTAGTTCTCTCGAAAAGATCTTCATCGAGAAACGCATCTACCGCAGGATCGAAGAAGAAGAGACTTGGGAAGCCGTTATTGCGACGGTGGATGAAGGCCTCAAGCCTTACAGAAAGATATTCAAGCGCCAGATAACCAAAGACGACCTACTTCGCCTACTCGAAATCAAAATTAAGCGCATCTCTAAGTTCGACACCTTTCGTGCTGACGAACAAATCAAGAGCCTCGAAGAAGACATCGAGGAGACCCAGAAGCATCTCAAATACCTGACGAAGTATGCCATCAAATGGTTTACCGATCTTAAAAAGCAATACGGTAATGGTCGCGAGCGTAAGACCGAGCTGTCATCCTTCAAAAAAGTTGTCGCCCAAGACGTTGTCATCGCCAACGAGACCCTTTACGTGGATAAGAAGGAGGGCTTTGCAGGTACAAGCATGAAGAAGGACGAAGCCGTCTGCAAATGCTCGAACCTCGACGACGTCCTAGCGATTAACCAAGAGGGCAAACTCATCGTCAGTAAGGTTAGCGATAAAGCGTTCTACGGTAAGAATATTTTACACATCGATGTCTTCAATCGCGCTGAAGCCAACGTATTGACCTATTGCATGGTATATCGCGACGGAAGAACGGGCCCGACTCTAGCCAAGCACTTCACTACCGGAGGCGTCACGCGCGATAAGGAATACGATTTGACCAAAGGTAAGCCCGGCTCACGTGTTTTCTATATCTCATGCTATCCGACTGAAAATGGCGAACCTGATGCGGTGAAGATCAACCTCAAACCGGCACCGAGACTTCGCAAAATTGAAGAAGTAGTGCGCTTTGTGGACTTTTCCGTGCGAGGTCGCGGCACGGGTGGTAACATTATCACCAAAAATGCAGTTCGCAATGTCGTGCGCATGACGAAGGCTGCACGTGAAGAGGCTGGTTAGTCACTCAAGCACCCCATTTTAGGGAATACTTGTTAGCTGAGTACAAAGAACAATGACTAGTTTCTAACTCAGACAGGAGCTTTGATTAAACCCTTTATCCATTCTTGCGATACGCCATTGGCCGCGCCAAGTAATGCGCCAACCACTGCACCGCGGTGGCAATTATCGCCGCCACAATGTGCATTCGCAACGATACCTGCGCTAAAGTCTTCCGCGTATTTCCAACACAGGTAGAGACTCGCAGTGAATGATTCAGGCAAGTAGCAAGCCATCGTGAGCTGACGCCCGATGACAGTCCGATCTGAAAAATGAGTCCATGTGTCAAACTGGCCTACAGACGCCCAAGATTTCGCATGGCTGCCCAGTGCCTTCCGCAGGTCAAGGCCTTCTCTAAGAGAATAAAGGATGCGAGTCATTGCTGCGGCGGCTTCGCTCACATGTTGGTTGCGATGCGTCAATCGAATGTGCTTTTCCACTTGCAATAATTGCTCATCAAGACCGACCACGCCTATTTCAGTGAGTCCAGCTAAAAGACAGGGAACATGACTGAGTCCGCCTATATGAAGATCGTCGATCCCACAATCTATAGGAGCTAGGCCTTTGGCATAGTTATCGAAAAAAGCCCTGTGATATTCTTCGAGGTAGGTGTCTTTATGCCATCCGCCATTGAGCATGCACTCAATATAACGCGCCAGCCATTTGTCCGAATCGTAGGCACCATATTCGAGAATAGTCAGGTAAAGTTCTTTGCCTAGTTGATAGTTAATCGTATTTTCTCCCGCCGCCAAGAACTGATGATAATGGACATCGCGTTGGCCCCAATACTTCACTTGGTCGTGCAGTATGTTACCCCGCGCGTTGCGTGGGGTGTAGCGTGAGCGCCAGAGAATACTGTCGCTATGTGGATTTTGAGGTGCCACGTAGCCCGTCAGTCGGCCATAATCACGATCTAGCTTTTGAGTGTCGTAATACCAATGTACTGGCATGGCAAGTGCGTCGGCTGCGAGTGAACCTAGCATGGCATTTTTGTAAATATCCTTCATGAGGTGGCTTATGTTTGCATAAGTTTTTCGAGCGCTGAAGGGATTGATTTTTTGAAATTAAAAAACCCCGCACCTGCAGCTGGATAAAGATGAGTATCCCACCAATGACGTCGTTTAATAATTTTAATCCCACGTGCCGCGAGCGAAGACTCCAAATCTAAAATTACATCTTTACAGATACCAACGGGGACTTCAGCCATTAGGACTGCATCTAAGTTTTGAATATAAGCCCATTCGGCGAATTTATTAGGACAACTAAATATCTCTGCTTTTTCCGTTAATCCAGAGCGCATGCAGTCAGAGCGGAATTTTATCACGCTTTCTTCAATGCCATACTTCCGGTAGGCAGCGGGTGAAAGCAGACCTGCGACTGCAACTAATTCACATGAGTCGGACAACCAATCTACTGCCGATAGGTCCTCTTCGTGGATGAGTAGACCGATGCGGCCATTTGGAATTGACTCATCATGGCTAGGTAGCTTTCCAGGTTCAGTGATTCTCTGACCAGTCTCAACTAGCGCCGACTCAGTTGCTAAAGGTATATTAACCTCAAGACGTCCCGCTGTGAATTTACAAATGTTTGATTTTTGTGCTAGGTAAGATTTACCTAGAGTATGAAGTCCCGCCACCCAGCGCCAGCTTAGTGTATTAGAAGCGACATCACCATCGAGTAAGTGTCTTAAAAAGAATTCCGCGCCTAGCGTCCAAGGTAACTTGAGTGTGTGTATCCAGATACTGGCATACCACATGCGGGCGTGGTTATGTAGGTATCCAGTCTCGATCAACTCACTTGTCCAAGCATCCATTGCGGCTATACCGCTACGTGCCTCAATCATCTGCATGTAGCCTATATTTTTTTCGCAGCGTTCTCGATCCTTAGCCAATTCTACTAGATAATCTTCCCAAACTGAGGGCCTTAACTCTAGCCAGCCTTTCCAATAAGTGCGCCAACAAACCTCGTCAATGAACTTAGACGCAGATGACCTCGAGTGTACCTGTAAAACGGCATTTAAAATTTGCCATTCCGAAAGTAAGCGAAGCCGTATCCATGGCGACAACATGGACACGTTTTCACGCTGCATGGATCCATAGTCATAGTTTCTAGTCCTAGCATATTCGCCGCCGGCTCGTGGCAAAAAAGCAAGCAGAGCCTTGTGCGCGGCCATTTGGTTTGCATCAAACACATCTATAAAACGGGCTTAAAGGAACTTCCTTATAAAAATACTTAAGAAGTGCCTAAAATAATTATTCCTTAGCTTGGTTCGACCCACTTCCCATGTTGCTTAATTAGGTCGATTAGGCGATCCAGGCTTTCCGCGGCTGGGCCATTGTATTTGACGCACTTGTTGCCCACGTAGCGGTGCACCGTGTGCGACTGGATGGAGAGGACACGCGGAAGGGACATCTCTCGTCCCTCTCACCGGCCGGCCACGGAAAAAATACCGCGCGCCTCCGTCGCCCCTAAAGGCAATGGGGTCTAGATTTGGAGCGCTCGCCGAAGAGGAGTACGACAAAATAGCGCCCGTGA
>CALBPO010000043.1 GCA_937899295.1 uncultured Opitutia bacterium | reverse complement strand
CATGCTGTCGGCCTCCTCGATGGCTCTCGCGTTCGCCGCTCAGGCCCCACCTTCTGCGCCATCCTGCCGCGACTGGCCACAGACGTGCCCAGGAGTTGTTCCGCGCAGCCCTTACAAGCAGACGTGGCTCATGAATCTTTCCACAATCATCATGGTGAAAAGCTCGGTCCGCCACAGCTCGACAAGGTCGTGGTCGGTCAAGTAATTGAATACGGTCAACATCCCGACGCCGACCGCCTAAGATGCTGCAAAGTCAGCACTGGTAAGGAAGGCGAAATCCATGACATCGTCTGCGGTGCCAAAAACTTTCACGAAGGTGACAAGGTCATGGTCGCTCTACCGGGCGCTGTCCTTCCAGGAGATTTCAAGATCAAGGCATCCAAGCTTCGAGGCCAGCCATCCGCCGGCATGATGTGTTCGGCAAAGGAACTACAAATCGGCCAAGATCACGAAGGTATCATGATCATTGATCAAGATGCCACCCTCGGCACACCCGTCAACGAGCTCTACGCCGACGGGGACACCGTCCTCAACCTTGAGATCACACCCAACCGCGTCGACGTGCTTAGCCACATCGGTGTCGCCCGCGAGCTCGCTGCAAAGTTTGGTCTAGCCGTCAAATATCCCGAGATCAAAGCTAGCAAGGAAAACGCTTCCGCGGGCGAAGCACTCATTTCAGGCGTCGAAGTCAGCGCCCCTGAGGTCTGCCCACATTATACTGCGATTTGTATCAAGGGCGTCAAAGTCGGCCCCAGTCCCAAGTGGCTCAAGGATGCGATTGAAGGCACTGGACAACGTTCGATCAACAACGTCGTCGACGTCACTAACTACGTTCTTCACGAAACTTGCCAGCCTCTGCATGCATTTGACGCAGCTAAAATCAAGGGCGACAAGCTAGTCGTCCGCATGGCGAGTGAAGGGGAACAGATCACTACGCTCGACGAGGTCGGACGTAAGCTCACTGCTAACATGGCAGTCATCGCAGATGCAGAGCGCCCCTTAGTCATTGCCGGTGTCATGGGCTCTCTTGATGCCGAAGTTGAAGAAACGACCACTGATATTGTTTTGGAGTCTGCTTATTTCGCTCCGACCTCAATCCGTGCCACCGCGCGAAAGCTCAATCTCTCTTCCGACAGTTCCTACCGCTTTGAACGTGGCGTCGACCCCAAGGGTGTCACCTACGCATCCCTTCGTGCTGTCGACCTCATCCTCGAAGTCGCTGGTGGGACTGTCGATGGCAATCTGATCGAAGAGGGCGCAGAGCCCCCCACAATTTCCGAGGTCAAGCTTTACCCAGCACGTGTCCGTACCTTCATTGGATTCGATATCAGCGACGCTGAAATGCAAGCCGTCCTCGAATCCCTCGGACTTGGCGTTTCCATTCATGACGAGGGCGATGGCGGCATCCGTTGGGAAGTTACCATTCCCTCCTATCGCCAAGATCTGCAGCGTGAGGTCGATCTCATCGAAGAGATCATCCGTGTTTACGGTACTGATAAGATACCCGAGTCCGAAGTCGTTGCCCGCGGCATCAACGATGACGACCACCGTATCTACACCGTTAACGAAGCCGTGGCTCATTACTTGACTGGGCAAAACTTCGACGAAGCCTTCCTTTATTCGCTCCGCGACCCCGAAGAGACGCAGTTCTTTTTTGGCGAAGAAAGCCATAAAGTCCTCGCATTGGATAACCCGCTACAAAGTGACCAAAGCCACCTCAGAGCATCCCTCCTTCCCGGACTACTCGATGTGCTCAAGCTCAATGCCGCACGCGGCACAGGTGCCACGCGCTTCTTTGAGCGCGGACATGTCTACCGCGAGGTTAAAGGCGAGATGCTCGAACTCGTCTCCGTCAGTTTCGTGATCGTCGCCGATCAAATCTCCCGCGAGTGGCGCCAGCGTGAAGTCGCCGACTTTTATACCGCTAAGACAATCTCTGGCGAGATCTTGGAAATAGCAGGCACTGCTGCCAGCAAACTCAGCTTCAAGCCGATTGAAGACTGCAAGCTCTGGCAGAGTGGGCAATCCGCCGAAGCAGGGGAGTTCGCTAAGATGGGCTTTCAAGCCACCTGCGGTCTTCTCAATATCGCCACCTTGAAAGACCGCTGGGATCTGACCACACTCGTAATCGCCGGTTCGATCCTTATGACTCCAAAATTCTTTGAGCGCAAAGCCAAACGCGGACGCCACAGCAGCGTCAGCAATCAGCCCGCCTCCGCCAAGGACCTCGCACTTATCGTCGATCAATCCGTCCACGCAGGTGATGTCGAAAAAGGCGTCGCCAAATTCGCCAATAAGGCCACCCAAGGCTTCAATTGCGAAAGCGTCCGTATCTTTGATGTCTACGAAGGTGAGGGTCTCCCCAAAGGTAAGAAGAGCCTCGCGCTCACTATGTCTTTTCGCGCCACGGACCGCACTTTAAAAGACAAAGAAGTTAACGCCGCCTTCGACGGTATTCAGAAGCTTATTGCTGATAAAACGGATTATCAGATCCGTAAATAAGTGATGCTGCCAGTATGGCGCAATTGGACGGTTGATGGCTAAAAATCCGCTTCAGCGAGTTGACTGAAAAGATATGCGGCAACCGATCAAGACTAGCCCAAAT
>CALBPO010000042.1 GCA_937899295.1 uncultured Opitutia bacterium | reverse complement strand
CTCCTCGGCTATGAAGAGGGGCACAACCCGGAGTGGTTCACACTTCACGCAGGTGCCGACGAAAGTGGGAAAGGCGATCTTTTTGGTCCCTTGGTCACAGCTTGTGTCGTGGCGGATGGTGACATGGTGCGCCAGTGGCTTGAACTCGGGGTGGCTGATAGCAAGAAGCTGACCGATGGCAGTATTCTAAAGCTTGATCAGGAAATCCGTAAAACAAAGGGCGTCGTCATCCAGACTGCTTTTGCGCGGATGCCTAAATACAATGAGCTCTACAACAAGTTTGATCGCAATCTGAATAAGCTACTGGCCTGGTATCACGGCAAGTCGCTCAACCAAGCGCTCGATCAGCGCGCCGCTCCGTGGGGCCTGCTCGACCAATTTACCAAGCAGAAGCTCGTCGATGCTTACGTTAAAGACCGCAAAGATTTCAAGCTCGTTAGCCGAACGAAAGCCGAGTCCGATCCTGTTGTGGCGGCAGCTTCGATTATTGCGCGTGCCGTCTACGTGCGCGAGATGAAGCGGCTCTCCGACGAGTTTGGCGAAACCTTGGTCAAAGGGGCCAGTGGTCGAGTGCTTGAGCAGGCCAAGAAGATTTTTGAGGAAAAGGGTGCCGACGGGTTGAAGGGCTTTGCCAAGATGCACTTCAAGACTGCTTACGAAGCGCAGGGGCTGGAGCCGCCTGCCAAGCCGAGTTGGTATAAGTATTGAATTCCATGAGGATTTTATTGCTTCTCGGCTTGTAAAAACTCGACCCTGGGCTAGCTCTATACTTTTTACTTCAACTCGAGAGTTTAAGATCCTTAGATACTTAACTTTATTATGGAAAACCCACACGATACAAATTCTGTAGAGGCTAAAACCTCCGACATGGATCAAACTAAAAGCTCGTCCGAGAGTGAGAGTAAGTGCCCTTTCTTGAACGGATCGATGCAACGAGCGACCGCTGCGGGCGGTGGTACTTCAAATCGAGATTGGTGGCCGAATCAGCTCCCGCTTAACATCCTACGCCAGCACACCTCGCGCTCCAATCCAATGGATGATGGCTTTGACTATGTTGAAGCCTTCAAGAGCCTCGACCTGGAGACGGTCAAAAAAGACCTGACCGAGTTAATGACCGACTCGCAGGACTGGTGGCCGGCCGACTTCGGGCACTATGGTCCCTTCTTTATTCGTATGGCCTGGCACAGTGCAGGGACTTATCGCATTGCCGACGGTCGCGGCGGTGCTGGTACCGGCGCACAGCGTTT
>CALBPO010000041.1 GCA_937899295.1 uncultured Opitutia bacterium | reverse complement strand
GCTCAGCGCAGGCAGCGGGGGTGTGTATACACGTGGTTCTAATGTGCAGGCTCGCCTTGACAGTCGCCCGAGCACAAATATAGAGCTGGGATGCCAATTTTACCCCGAACGGCAGCCTTTGCCATTTAAATTAAGCCTTGCTTCATCGCGAGTCTCGCAGGGTGACATCGAGCTGCTTATGGCGTCTCTTGTTACAAACAATACCGCTGCGAGCGCATCAAGCAATAGCGCACTCCCTCCTCGTGCAGCAGAAACAAAGACGCAGCGTCCGCCTTGGTCAGATTTCGACGGCGAAGTCTCGATTAAGGTCGATGAGCTAGTACTTCAATCTGGGCAGGTCCTCACTGAGCTAAAGGCACAAGTAAAGATCTCCGAAGCACTCCTCTCAGTCAAGGACATCACCGCTACACTAAAAGGTGGCGGCCTTTTCGGCCAAGCCAATGTTATCTACGACCCCATTCAGAGCCGAGCCTATCGAGTTGCATCTTCATTCGTTTTTGAAAATATCGATCCCTCGCTCTTTTCAAAAAGAAGTTATAGTAAGTTTCCAGTTAAAGGGCTCTTCGATGGCCAGTTAAAATTCGCTGGCAGTGGTCATACACTTGAGGTAGCTGGCGAAGATTTTGAAGGTGATTTTACCATCACAGGCCGCAATGGCGTCCTCACTGCCTTCGAATTAGACAGCCGTAGCCAGCTTGGTCTCATCGGTGCAGGCATATTAGGCCAAAGCCTCAATCGCCCAGGCATCACTGCGATGGCGCAAGCCGTTCCCTATTTTAAAGATATGCAGTTTGAGAGTTTTACCCTCCAACTCGTCCGCGGAAAGGATAAGCAAGTCCGTATCCCTGAGTTAAAGTTGATGGGTGATAATCTAAGCATTAACGGTCATGGCGCCATTGCCGCGGGTAATCTCGGTGAGATACTTGATCATCCGCTATACCTCACACTCGGACTCGGTGCCAAAGGTCGTTTGGTCGATCACTTAGTGACGCTACAGTTGCTTGGAACCAAGACCAGCGAAGATGGATTCCGTATTTGGAACCAAGATATTGAGATTAGAGGCAGCTTGGGTGATCCGGATACCAGCGCCCTCAAAGACCTTCTCAACAACGCCGCTCGCCGCGCCCTCGATAAGCCTGGGAAAGGCGAGGCAGCGGGGACACCAACACCCCACGCCGAGGACGGGATAGTTTTACCCGGTCAAAACAATGCTAGCGAACAAGCCCCTTCAAAAAATAAGGAAAAATCTAAACAAGAAGCACTTCGTGACGATATCGAAATGGGGCTAGAGCTAATCAATTCTATTTTTGGGTAGATATAGGCAGGACAATGCTTTCGATTCGTCCTGCAACTAGCAGATGTTTCATCTGCGCAGTCCCAAAGCCACGCTAATCAAATCTCAGACCTTCGGCAATGGCATCTTCTTGCAGTCGATTGATTTCAGCGATCCCTTTAGTCCCAAGCCCCAGTAAAGTATCGAGGTCTCCACGACTAAATGTAGCCTCTTCGCCCGAGCTTTGCACTTCTACAAACTTACCAGAACCAGTCATTACGAGGTTGGCGTCGACGGTCGCGTCCTTGTCTTCGATGTAGTTGAGATCGAGCACGGGAGTGCCATCAAACACGCCTACTGAAACTGCAGCCACCGAATCGGTGAAAGGATTTTCAGCTAGTTTCCCCTCTACGATCAATTTCTGAATAGCGATCTGCGCGGCTACGTAAGCGCCAGTGATTGAAGCAGTGCGCGTGCCGCCATCGGCTTGGAGGACGTCACAGTCGATCCATATGGTTTTACCAGTGAGCCTCTTTAGATCAAAAACAGCACGAAGTGAGCGACCGATTAGGCGCTGAATTTCAATTGTGCGACCGTCGGCTTTCCCTCGGCTTATGTCGCGTTGCTTACGGTCGAGCGTGCTGTAGGGGAGCAT
>CALBPO010000040.1 GCA_937899295.1 uncultured Opitutia bacterium | reverse complement strand
TAAGCACCCCCGCTGGTTTGTTTGAGCTGGGCGGCTAGACGATAATCTTGGGATGAGCCAGGAAGATCACGAGCACGCAGGCCAGTGATTACAGCTTGAAGCTGTAGTGGATATTCGGCTGCGGCGTTAAAGTCGAGTTCGACTTCGGCCTGACCTGCGAGTACACTGCCTACACCGGCGAAAGCGGGCTGCTGGAGGAGTTCGGAGAGTCCCACGTAAAGTTTCGTCTTGGTCTCCAGACCAGCGAATGGCGAGGCACCCTTACTCTCGCTCTTTGAGCCAATCACAGAGCCACTAATAACATCTCCATAAGTATCCAGTATTTGAATAGCACCCAGATCGAAGCGAATGGTTCGATCTGCCTTAATACGTATCTTAGGGTTCATTCGGAGCGTGACATTATCTAGGAGCGGCTGCTGGTTTTTTGAAAGTGAAAAGGCGCCGAACTCGATCGGTGCAGCTGTCTTCAGTCCAAGTGCCCCGCTCTCCTCACCTGAAAAAATGATCTGTGCGGATAGCGCTTCACCTGAGAGTTGCATACCATCGCCCAGCCATGGGTTAATCCATGCGAGTGGAAGATTGATGAAGTTGACCTGCATTAGTTCTCCGGTGAACTTCTGCTCTGCACTGAGACAGAGGGCTTGCTTGAGCTTAACGGTGGCGACCGGTGTGCCATTCGCTGCAGCACCTACATCGGCTGTTTCGAGTGTGAGCTTGGAGCCTTCGGCAGAGCCATTCAAATCACCAGCAAGCGAGAGACCTTGCAATTGGACTAGCCCTGGCGCGAAAACTTCGGGGTGAGGTAAATCGGCATCAAAGCTTAGGGCGATCTCGGCAGTTTCTTCAAAGCCGTTGACTGAAAGATCTAAGGTTTGCGTGATAGAAATTAAGTTCCTGCCATCGACGTCACTGCCTGAAGTAAACGATTCGGCACGGATTGAATCAAAGCCACCAGACTGCTTTTGCGTAAAGACCATGTGGATGTTCGAGCCAAAGTCTTGAAGGCCGCCTTGCAGAGCTTGCTTTGACTCAAGTTTAAGCTTAACTTCTAGGTTTGTTTGCGACCCAGGTGCAATGTGGCCAGCATTGGCCGAAAATACATAGCGGCTACTGGAGGCATCAATGAGCAGACCGCTAAGATCGATCGAATCGATGTCGAAGAGCAGCCCGATCTCGCTTAATGCGTAAAGCGCATCAGTGGGGGAGCTAGCAGCTAGAGCCGTAGGCGGCGTAGTTTGTGTAGGGGCATCATTTGTGCTGTCACTAGCGTCCACTGGAAGATTATCGCTGACCGCCATGGGCGTATTAATTTCAGGCAACTTGACGACTAAGCCCTCCACCTTAAGCCCGCGTAGTTCGATCATGCCGCTCAAGATTAAAGCGAGTGGCGAAAAATCAGCTCGAAAGCTTTCGAGCTTCGCGCTGGTGCCATCGGCTAATTGCAGCTTTAAGTTGGTCAGCTCAATGCTCCTAGCGGTTATCCGCACAAACTTGATGGAACTACCTGCGGGTAATTTGCTCTCGATTAGTTTTTTCTGAAAAGCAGGACGTGTGACGCTAAAGTAGCCTATGCCAGCAAGGGATATGAGCAATATAAAGAGGACGAGAAAAATGCGGAGAGGGCTTTTCATTATTTTAAAAAAAATTATGAATCATTGACCCCAAGCGCAAGGTTCCTTGGTGAGGTATTGGCGGAAATGCAACAAAAGTGCCGCATCTATTTTGCCAACTGGTAAAAGAAGAGACCATTCAAAGCGAGTGCGTGCCCGATCTTACAGTCGCGCGCCCAGTCCATAACGGTCGCTTCGGGCAGGGAGCGGACTTCAATTTCTTCGTGCTCGTCCCAATCGGTGCCGGATGGATGAAGCTCCGCATCTTCTGCGAGAACGATATGGCAAAAATTATTTAATATGGCAGGATTAGGGCGTGCATAGCCGATTAGACGACCGTTCTTGGCGGCATAGCCTGTCTCCTCTTGGAGTTCGCGTAGACCAGCGGCAACAGGGTCTTCGCCTTCATTGACGATGCCTCCAGGGAATTCCCACGACAATTCATCGGAGCCCCAACGAAACTGCCTCACCATGATCAACTCCCCTGCGGGCGTTCGGGCAACTACGATGACCCAATCGCGCGAGTCGATGTAGTAAAAATCGCCCTCTTTCCCTGTTTTAGGATGGCGGTATCGGCGCTCGCGAAGATCCCACACGCGGCAAGAATTGAGCAATCGGTCGCCAACGATTTCCCAACTTGGAGGTTCTTGATCTGTTGGGCTAGAGGCCATTAGTTGGCCGGGATATTGATCTCTTTGCCAATACTGAGGCGCCTCGGATCGGCATCTGGGTTCGCTTCGAGGAGGGCATCAAGCATTAGGCCTTTTTGGCTAGCGATTTTGCCAAACGTATCGCCAGATTGGATTTTGTAAGTCGATGCAGAGCTGGAAGCTGTAAAGGTCTCAATCTCACTTGTTTCACTGTCAGAGCTTGTACCTTCTACCCTCGACCTTGAGGCGATTGAAACTGCGTTAGAGGTGGCGAGCTGAGAAATCTTCTGAGCAAGTTCAATGAGCTCGCCACGATTGGATTGGACACCTTCATTCGCTTGCTTGGCCTCCCGTAAAGTCTGCGAACTTTCACGACCAAGGCGCTGAATGGTTTCTTTAAGTTTAGCATTCTGCGCGGACAGCTCATTGATCCGTGTATCGATCTTAGAAAGTTGCTTATTAATGCGAGCAGCAGAGCTACTGCCCTCGTCTGCAGACTTGATGAGCGGAGCAAGTTGCTGCTTGGCGGTGAGCCCTAAATAACGCCCTGCTCCACACAGTAAGATGGAAAGCTAAACA
>CALBPO010000039.1 GCA_937899295.1 uncultured Opitutia bacterium | reverse complement strand
GCCTATCGTGTAAAAATACGGCATTTTGCCATACCCATACCAAGTATGTTTTATTGTAGGTTAATTTGCGCTGCTTTCGTGACACCCTCCTGTCATCCTTGTGCAAGGACGGGCGGGGGTTCGCTTGGCTGGTCTCTTGATGATGTGTATACATCAAGTGCCTTTTAAAAAATACTTTTCGTCCCTTGCCAATTGAAGTCCCTTTGCCACTGAAATGTAACATTATAAATATTGCCCAAAAAAATCGAGCTCTGTTAAAGTAATAATCGTGAAGTATCACCTAGTTAGTGAAACATTCTATCCTGAAATAAACGGTGTTTCGATGACGCTCCACCGACTGCTCCTCGGTCTCCAAAAAAAAGGTTTTGAAACAACCATAATTCGCCCGAGGCAAAAAAATGAGCAGGCAAACCACTTTCCTTATAAGGAACATTTAGTTGCTGGCATACCCATACCTTATTACCCAGAACTTAGGTTTGGTATAACCACTACCAATCACCTCAAAAAGATCTGGCGAACTGAGTGTCCTACTCTTGTTCACATTGCAACCGAAGGTCCGCTCGGATTATGTGCCTTACGGGCGGCCAGATCTTTGGAAATCCCTGTCATTTCAAGCTTTCATACTAATTTCCATCAATACGGAAAATATTATAAGCTTTCCTTTCTAATAAAAGGAGCCTTCGCCTACCTTCGATACTTTCATAATCGAACCCGAGCAACCTACGCTCCCTCGGACGATCTTATCGAAAATCTCAAAGCTGCAGGATTCAAAAATTTGCGAAAAATGGAACGCGGGGTGGACGCTCAACTCTTTAATCCAAGTAAACGCTCAACCGACTTAAGATTATCTTGGGGTGCAAATAAAGAAACTCCAGTGTTTACCTATGTCGGACGAATCGCCTCCGAAAAAAATATTCCCTTCGCTCTTAAATGCTTCCAAGAAGCTAAGAAAAAATTACCTGAAGCAATCATGGTAGTTGTTGGAGATGGACCACTCCGCAAGGAGCTTGAAAAAAAATATCCCGAAGTTATTTTTTGCGGTCTGCAGAAAGGTGAAGCACTCGCTCAACACTACGCCAGTTCCGATGTGTTTATATTTCCGAGTGTCACTGAAACCTTTGGAAACGTCATTACTGAGGCAATGGCAAGCGGCTTGATCGTCGCCGCTTATGATTATGCAGCGGGCAAACTATTAATTGAGGATGGTATCAATGGAACAGTTGCATCTTTTGATAACAAGGAACATTACCTCGCAAACTTAATAGAATTAATCAGTAAGCGAGCAATGTGGCCTGCCATGCGAGAGAAATCCCGAGCACGTATCGAGGATATAAGCTGGGAATCGATTACTAATAATTACATCGCAAACTTGAAAAAGGATTTATCATGGTAATGTGTTCAGACAAATTTCCAGTGAAGGCTAAGGGCATTGGGCGTGTTTTTAAAGCCTTCTTGAATTCCATCAATGGTTTACGAGCAGCGCTTCGTCACGAACAAGCGTTTCAGCAAGAGGTAGTGATTGGAGTGCTGTGCATAATCGCAATTCCATTCCTGCAGACTTCAGCTCTTGAATCTGCAATCCTTATTGTAGCCGTAGTTTTGGTTTGGATTACCGAACTCCTAAATTCAGGTCTTGAGTGGACTATTGATTATATTTCAGAAGAAGCACATCCCTATGCAAAAATAGCTAAAGATATGGGGAGCGCGGCGGTCATGATTTCACTGATAGCAGCCGTAGCAATTTGGCTTATCATCCTAATACCTTACCTAAATTAACAAACCTATGGCTAAGAAACTCAAATGCAGAACGCTGATTCTCTCCGATGTACATCTCGGTACACGCGACTGCAAAATCGCAGAGGTAAACCATTTCATCTCTAATATTAAGTGTGATAAGCTCATTCTTAATGGTGATATCATCGATGGATGGAGTTTATCGCGCAAAGGTGGTTGGACGAAGGAGCATACCTATTTCATCCGTCGAGTCCTGAAGCTAGCAGAAAAGAAAGATACTGAAGTTATTTATCTTGCTGGTAATCATGATGATATGATCCGTAATTTTCTTCCCGTATTTTTTGATAAATTCAGTATTCAAGAGCAGCATGTGCACACAACACCCAGGGGGAATTATCTGTGTCTTCATGGCGATGTCTTTGATGCGATTAGCACACACAGCAAATTTATTGCAGTAATTGGGGATATCGGATATCAAAACCTACTCCGCTTGAATCGTATCTACGCAAAATATCGACAGTGGCGTGGTAAAAAATATTTCTCCTTAAGCAAAGCGATTAAGTCTAAAGTTAAGCGAGCAGTAAATCACTTAAGTAAATTTGAGGACCATCTTAAGAAGATTGCAGAACAACATAACTGTGTAGGGGTGATCTGTGGTCACATTCATACGCCAGAAAATAAAAAAATTGATACTACACATTATCTAAACTCTGGAGATTGGGTAGAATCTATGTCCGCTATTGTGGAAGACTTTGATGGGAATTTTGAAATTATTGAATACAGTGACTTTTCTAAAATACATCCTCCTGAAATAGAGGAAGGTGTAACAACAAATAAAAAAGACGAAGTCGCGTGAAAGTCCTCTTAATCTCTCAAGGTTCAACGGGAGACATCTATCCCTTAATCGCCTTGGGTAAAGCACTCCAAAAGGCGAACCATTCAGTTGCTTACGCAACCGCACCTTTATACAAGGAGGAGATCGAAAAGGCAGGTATTAAATATCAGTATGCCCCTCCTGATTGGGAAAAGCCAGTGTTTGTTGATTGTATGCGTGCGCTGGATCGCCAACCGAACCCAATTGCCCTACTAAAACAAATTTATCGGAGCGGTCTCTCATTTATGGGAGAACTCATTGATACGATTGATGGCTTAATTCAGGAGAACGATTTAGTCGTATGTTCCTATATTTTCCCACACTTTAAAGTACTCTGCGATCGGCATAAAGTACCCTTTGCTACCATCACTTTTTGCCACAGCGTAATTCCTGCTAAGGATGTTACTCCCGACCTTATACCAAAGCTTAACGGATTCCCTGCTTCGATCCAATACTTATGGAACTCCTTTTGGTGGCGCCTAATCAACAAAGTTGTTGATCAATCTATTAACTCGATATCAGGACCGACTTTTAAATCGCGGCAGATCCCTCCCATTAAGAATTTTATTTCCGCGCCAGCTGATTTATCAATTGTCTGCGTCTCAAAATCACTGATGCAACAAAGTCGTTTCCTAGACAGTCGTTTTACCTATACTGGTTACCTGCGTTGGCAATCCGATACCAACGACGCTCTAGAGGAAGAATTAATACAATTCTGCGAGGGTGATGCCGTACCAATCATTACCTTTGGAAGCGTTTCCTTTGATAATATTCAAGACATCATGAGTCGGTTTGAAAAAAACTGGCCGAAAGGACAAAAAATTATCTTACAATCAGGTTGGGCAGGATTATCTATTCAAATTAATCGACCCGAAATAAAAATTATTGATCAGGTCTCGCATGATCAACTTTTCAAATATGCTGCCTGCGTTATTCATCATGGTGGCGCTGGTACAACCGCCTCAGTATTGCATGCGGGTATTCCTCATGTCGTAGTCCCTCACTTGGGTGATCAAGGCTTCTGGGCAAAAGAAATTATACGTTTAGGTGCAGGCATTCGACTCTCCAAAAAGCACTGGCCCGAACGCTTGTATAAGGCAGTTCAGAGAGTTAGGGGCGACCTCCATTACGCTGAAAACGCACGATTCTGTGCGGATCAATTAAGCAAAGAATCAGGCAGTTTACATGCTGTTTCTGTCTTGGAATCCTTTGTGAAGGGCAAGTAATGCTTAGATTTTGAACACTCATTCGTTTTTGCTGATGGTTTATTTCCCTCCCTACGCTTCCCAAACCATAACCAATGGCGGAGAGGGAGGGATTCGAACCCTCAGTAAGATCATCTCTATATAAGCTTATTTACCTATAAGTAACTACTAAAGAATATTTTAAAGATTATAAATCTAATCAGTTTGACTCTAAGAAATGGCTTTTAATTATATCAAAAAGGCTAAAATCAAACTTTAATGCTTTAAAAAGAAATCTTCCATCTTTTGATTTTCTTCATCTCCTGGTCCTCGTAAGGAAGGAATCTGTAGTTCCTTTAGGTATTGATACTGTTTTTTTGATAATAATTCGGGAGATAGGGACAGAGACTGTAATGGGAGGGTTGAAAGTATGCTTAAATCATTTATCTCTAAACCGATTATGTTAAGGTTTTTGATTGGTAGGTAAGCTAGGCATTCAATGCTTGATACCTTGGAACCAGGCAAGATTACGGATTCAATTGGACAATCTGATAACGGTGTTAAGTCTTCTATTTGAGTGCCACGGATCTCCAGCTTTTTTAGTTTTTTTGCAAAGCAAATTGGCTCTAAGTCAGATATAGAAGTGCCTGATATATTGATTTCTTCGATCGGCATATTTTGTAAAGGGGATAAGTCACTAACCCTTGTTTTTAAAATATCCAGATGCGTAATCTGTTTGCCATACAGGGGTCCTAGGTTCTCAACCTCCGTATGCGGGATAATCAATCTTTTAAGGGGTAAGGATGCGCAAAACCCTAAATCATTTAATTTTGCACCAG
>CALBPO010000038.1 GCA_937899295.1 uncultured Opitutia bacterium | reverse complement strand
ACTACCCCAATTCGTGACAATCAAGCCAGACTCGATAAGAGCCCGAGGCACTAACTTTCTAACCGAGCCGGTCAGGTGGCAAAGATACTTCAACTCACTTAAACCAGGGTGCTTAGGGTCCTCAGGAAGTGTCGGGGTCTTCCAGCAAGTCACTAAGACCTCCGGTTTTTCCTTCTCTAACCATGCATACCATGCATCCATGTCCGAAAAACCCTCTGGGTTAATCCGTACGACGTTGGTAAATAATGATTCCAGAGAGGCGCGCTCCGCTGGCAATATAAAATCTTTATACTCATTATCTGATAAGCATAGGTGACAAATAGAACTTGACCGCATTTTTTAATAATTATTAGCTAATTCTTTATGTCAATAAACATACTCCACAATAGCTATAAAGTGAATACTTATTACTGAAAACCCATGATTACATCCAAATATTTTTTATACTGCTTCGCGCTACTTCTCCTCAGTTCAAGCGTGAATGCTGAACTCATCTTCACTGAAAGCTTTGAAAATGAATCCAACGAGGGAGAGTCGCCATACAAAGCTACAGTCATACGCCCAAAGAAAAACACGCCTGGTGTATCCTGTGTCGTTGTCGGGGAAGCCCAAAATCTAGCCGGTGTAGGAAAGGGCATTTTTCTTCAAGATCGCCTCGCGGAAGCCAATGCTACCGTAGCTCTAGAATATGACTTTGTCGATTCAATCAGCGAACAAATCTCAGCTCTGCGTATCGATTTCAATTTTTCCAGAGCAGGAAATAAAACAACGAAGAAAGATGCACTCTACTTTGGCGCTGGCGAATATTTCGGTAGCGATTCTCTTAAGATGAACTCCAAGTCAAGGCGATATCTGCAAGTCGACTTCTTATCATCAGATGCAGTCAAATTTAACTCCGATAGCGGGAAAGACCGCACAGCGAGCATTGAACCGCTCAGCCCGAATACGCTTACCATTTTTGTTAATGATTACGATAATAAGTCGATCGAGTATGAGCACCCTGCGACTAATGAATCTACCATTCTAGCCGCCAACACTGTGGTGTATTATCTGAACGGGCGATTCGCGCATGAAACTAAGCTAGACCTAGACGACCTCACAGTAAGTGGTACGGTGGCAAGCTCCGAAAATAATTTTGGGCGTATCGGTTTTTACAGTCAGTCAAAATCAGACAACAACGCTTGGATTTTCGATCATATTAGAATTACGAAGCTGTAATTATCTATCTGCCTTTGGCGGGCAGACAAGTGCACCACGTCTCAGAGAGCACCAATCTATTATATAATTCCAGAATGCGCTACATTGTTTTGATACAGCGAGCAACCGAAGCCTTCAGGCTCTACTTTGTCATCTCTTGCGCGAGCATTTGTTACGGCGTTCCAAGCGCTACTTGGCAGGACTTCGAAGCTGCGCGGAATGCAGGCACTGAACCGATTCTTCCAGATTTCTCATACGCGGGATATCACTACTCAGAAATCCCGATACCCACACCTGCGCACAAGGTATTTGAGGTTGGTGATTTTGGTGCCGTGCCAAATGACGGTCAATCCGATCGTGATGCCATACAAGCAGCTATCGATGCTGCAAGCCATCACGGTAGCGGCATCATTCAATTTCCTAAAGGCCGTTTCCATCTCAACGCATTGGATGATGCGTCCATGCCGATTAAAATTAGCAGCAGTGATATTATCCTGCGAGGCAGCGGTGAGGGCCCAGAGGGAACTGAACTGTACATGGAAAAACACTTGGATCCAGAGGATCCAGAAAAAATGTATTCCACTCCATTCATCCTAAAAATCGCCTCGCCCAACAACAAGGAGAGCTTCATCACCCAGGTAATAAAAAGCGCCAACCGCGAAACATTCACGCTAACGGTCGCCTCCGCGGATGGGCTTAAAGTCGGGCAACGAATAACACTCTACTTAGAATCAACCGACGCAGTCGAAGAAGCACTCGCGCCC
>CALBPO010000037.1 GCA_937899295.1 uncultured Opitutia bacterium | reverse complement strand
TTGCCCTCAGCGGACTGTCTGAACCAAGAAATTCACCGGCTTCCGTTCTAGCTTCGGCTGGAGTTGATGGCCAAATATTCCCTATGGTTAGAGTTGACTAGAAGTTTTGCCCTAACACTTTTGATCGGCCACTTGTTCCATTTTAGCTAGCTAGAGAACGCTTCTTTCAATGATAGAAGCTTTTGTGCATCTGTATCCCATACTTTCAAACTGAGGCAGCGTAGTATTTCCTTTGGGCGTAAGCTTGTGACACGAGCGGACTGCAACTCTGGCAGCTTTTCATAAGCTTCTGGTAGACGGTAGAATGGTATTTTTGCGTTTAAATGGTGAATGTGATGATAGCCGATATTACCAGTTATATAATTCATGAAAGCTCCCATTTGGCAGTAACTCGATGAATCAAGCGCGGCACCCTCGTAGGACCAGCCTTCTTTATCTTTAAAGATGACCTGAGGGAAATTATGCTGCACGTAGAAAAGGTAGGAGCCCATAGCGCTTGCGACAAAGAAAGGAATGAATAATACAAAAAATGCAGCCATCACTCCGATGTTGATAATGACAAATGCGTAGAGTATCCCATGGAAAATCAACGCAAACAGGGAGTCTTTATTCGCTTTAATATTTTCCAACATCGGGGCGATACACATGCCCATCATAAATACTGTAAAGTAACCAAAGAGAATCGTTATCGGGTGGCGCATGAGTAAATACTTCGTCCGCTCACTTTTAGACGAATTTTTATAGCGCTCCTTAGTCATCACTGGATAAGAGCCGATATGTGAGCTGCGCAGTTTTGAGTTGTGGTTGTGGTGATGGTTATGCGAGTGCTGCCAAATGCAGTTAGGCGTCAAAGCAAATATGCCCCAAAGGCGCATAAGGACTTTAGCCGCGTTAGATTTGGGCAAGATAGCATGGTGCTGGTGATCATGATAGATGACAAACATCCGAACCATCATCATGCCCAGTAGGACCGCCGCTGGAAGTTTGAGAAACCAATAGGGCAGAAGGGCAACGGCCAGTGCGAATACAAGCAATAATGTGGCCGTGGAAGTGACAGCTACCCAGCTTTGTAGGCTATCGTCTTTAGCGTATTCACGTGTCGCTAAAATTAATTCTTTGCCTGTTCTCATCATTTTTTGAATTACTTTATGTAGTCAACAAGTTGTGTGCACCAGGATGTCTAGTGCAACTCATTCAATCTAAAGATTAAAATTATAGCATTTTATATAATTTAATGGCGCACTAGTGTTCGAGGATCTCAACTTCATAACCGTCTGGATCGGTGATGAAGGCCATTTTCTTCCCTTCTACGAATTTCTCGCGCCAGTTGCTTGGCCAAAGGTCGATTGATAGATCGAGGCCCTCCAGCATTTCGCTGTAGGCGACAATATCATCAACGCGGATACATGTGTGTACCAAGTCTTCAGGCACCTTAAGCTCATAGTCAGGCGAATATGTGAGCTCCAAATTGTGAGTACTTCCAGGGATCTGAAGGTGCGCTAACTGGTTACCGCTAGGAGATCTTTCCGTACGCTTGAGCACTTGAAAGCCACAAGTCTTACAATACCAGTCGATGGATGATTCAATGTTTGATACCCGAATACGTGTGTGATCAAAGGTGACAGCCATGGTTTTAGTTAGCGAATTTTTGTAATATTAGGTAGCGATCGTTGTGCAATACTAAATGCACATTGTATCGTATCGACCAACTTTCAACAACAACTCACAACTTTCCATTAACAAGCATTCACACAGTTACCTCACAAGCTTCTCACGACGGCCTTTGCGACCCCTTGCACAGTCAATTCGTTGATCGGGTAGAGCTCAGGGTAAAATTTATTTTCTGCCTTTAGGTAGGGCGGTTCGTTGCTTTTTTTCATGTAGCGCTTAAGTGTAGTCTCGCCGTCGATGAGGGCGGCTACAATGTCGCCATCGTAAGGATCACGAGGCTCAATAACAACCATGTCCCCTTCGTAAATTTCTGCGTCGACCATACTATCGCCTCGTACCTGCAGAGCGAAACTGCGGCGCCTACTGGAGTAACCTGCGTTGGCAATGTCTACCTGAAGGCGGCCAATCTCACCTGCAGGTTCGACGCGATCCGGATAACCTGCAGCAATATCTCCCATCACTGGGATGTCGACGACTTCAGTGGCGTCCTCAGGAATCTCATTCATCTCTGGTGCGTCGGGGCGGTTAATGCGAAAAGTACGGGCTTGCCCAGGTATCCGCTCAATCGCTTCTTTACGCTCTAGCGCACGGAGATGACCCATCACGGCATTCGTGCTTTTAAAATTAAACTTTTCTTGGATCTCTCGAATGCTGGGCCAGTAGCCGTTTCTCCATTCGTAGTGTTCAATAAAAGTAAGGATTTCTTGTTGGCGCGTAGTCAGATCTTTCATAGTGTTCACTTGTTTAGGTGAACAAGTGTCCATTGTCAAGACGAAGCCGCGATTTTTACTAATGGCAAATGCTAGTATCCGATAAATTCCACTAGGTGCAGCGCTCACTAAGAACCTATGCCTTTTGCCAATCGCATACTGCCTTGACCCTTTGCGGCGCTTTTAGAAAGAACAGAATATCTATCATTTTTCGTAGATTGGGCCGTCTCTTATTCGGGAATTACCTTGTCAGAGTTGTTAGAAGTTATAACTAAATTGAGCATGAAAATTTGTTGTATAGGTGCAGGATACGTGGGTGGTCCCACCATGGCCATGATTGCCCACAAGTGTAAAGACCACACCGTTACAGTGGTGGACATTAACCAAGCACGCATCGACGCATGGAATTCGGATCAGCTACCCGTATTCGAGCCTGGTCTCAATGATATCGTGCAAGGCGCCCGTGGCAAAAACCTCTTCTTCTCTGCCGACATTGACACCGCTATTCGCGAAGCGGAAATGATCTTCCTCAGTGTCAATACACCAACCAAGACCTACGGTGTTGGGGCAGGCCGTGCTGCCGACCTTCGCTACATTGAAAAGTGCGCACGCAAGATAGCAGAAGTCGCTGAAGACGATAAGATTGTAGTCGAAAAGTCTACCTTACCCGTGCGCACTGCAGAGTCAGTCAAGAGAATCCGTGATTCGAATTCTAAGGGGCGCAAATTCCAGATTCTTTCGAATCCTGAAGTCCTCGCTGAAGGCACCGCGATGGAGGACCTCGAAGCACCCGACCGCGTGCTCGTTGGTCGCGCCCAAACTACCGAGGGCAAAGCCGCCATTCAAAAACTGGTCGACATTTACGCGACGTGGGTTCCTCGCGACCGCGTTCTCACGACAAACCTTTGGTCTTCCGAACTCTCCAAGCTAATTGCAAACGCGTTCCTTGCTCAACGCATTTCTTCAATCAACGCGGTCTCTGCGCTTTGTGAGGCGACCGAGGCCGACGTCGACGAAGTCGCTCATGCCATCGGTACTGATAGCCGGATCGGCCCCAAGTTCCTCAAAGCCTCCGTTGGTTTCGGGGGTTCTTGCTTTCAGAAGGACATCTTTAATCTCGTCTATCTATGCGAACACTTTGGCCTGCCCGAAGTCGCCGCCTACTGGGACAGTGTGATCGAAATGAACGACTACCAGAAGCAGCGCTTTAGTCGCCGAGTCATCTCTTCGATGTTTAACACAGTCTCGGATAAGAAGATCGCCGTTCTAGGCTTCGCTTTCAAAAAGGATACCAATGATACGCGCGAATCCGCCGCCATCTATATTTGTAAAGACCTTATCGAAGAGCTGGCTAACATCGCGATTTATGACCCTAAGGTGGAGCTTGCTCAAATTCAGAAAGATCTTGGTATCTCTGCTGACAACGAGTTCGTCAGCTATTGCGAAAGCGCTTATGAAGCAAGCAAAGACGCGCACGCCATTCTCATTCTGACTGAGTGGGATGAATTTAAAGCCCTCGACTTCAAAAAGATTTACGACGAGATGCACCAGCCCGCCTTCCTCTTTGATGGCCGCAACTTACTCGACCTTGAGGCTCTCCGTGAGATTGGCTTCGAAGCCAGTGGTGTCGGTAAAGGGTAGTTCAGCTGGCAAGATTTTGCTGTGTGCTAGGCATTCGCATTCGATTGGCTGAGCCTTTACTAAAACCTAATGGCTTATGCCCTACGAATTACCGGTTGCCAGACGCCAAAACGCACTCTTTTCTGGGTGATTTAATATCCAAAACACCTACAGAGAACGTATATGATTATCAAGCCACGCATCAGAGGATTTGTCTGCATCACTTCGCACCCAAAGGGTTGCGCAGTCAAAGTTCGCCAAGAAATTGACGTCGCTCAAGCTGCCAAAAAGGAAGGCGGCCCAAAGAAAGTCCTCGTGCTCGGTAGCTCTACTGGCTACGGCCTTTCTAGCCGGATTGCCACTGCATTCTGTCACGATGCCGCCACCCTCGGCGTCTTTTTCGAGCGCCCCTCAATGAAAGGTAAGCCCGCCAGCGCTGGTTGGTATAATTCTGTTGCCTTCGAGAAGGCTGCCCACAAAGCAGGCCTTTACGCCAAAAGCATTAACGGCGACGCCTTTTCCGACGAGATCAAGGCGCAAACAATCGAAACGATTAAAGCCGACCTCGGTCAAGTCGATCTTGTCGTCTACAGCCTCGCATCTCCTCGGCGCACAGATCCCAAAACCGGCGAGACCTACAAATCTGTTCTCAAGCCTATCGGTGAATCTTTTACTAACCGGACCCTAGACACCGATAAGGACCTCGTTACCGAAGTGACTATCGAGCCTGCTGAAGGTGACGACGTAGCGCACACTGTAAACGTTATGGGCGGCCAAGACTGGGAACTCTGGATGGACGCGCTCGACGAAGCCGGCGTCCTCGCACCCAGCGCCAAAAGCGTGGCATATTCCTACATCGGCCCCGAGATCACTTGGCCCGTTTACACCAACGGCACCATCGGCCAAGCCAAGAAGGACGTCGAGCGCGCTGCTGCCGCGATTACTGAAAAGCACGACTGCGCCGCTTACGTCGCAGTGAACAAGGCCGTCGTCACTCAAGCCAGTTCAGCCATCCCCGTGGTACCTCTCTACATTTCCATCCTCATCAAAGTAATGAAAGCCAAAGGCACGCACGAAGATTGCATCGAGCAAATGGTGCGCCTCTTCAACGACCGTCTCTACAGCGAAGATCTCCAACTGGACAGCGCAGGCCGCATCCGCGTCGACGATTGGGAGATGGAGCCTGACGTGCAGCAAGCCGTTGCCGACATTTGGCCAGGCATTACCAGTGCGACTCTCTGGGCCC
>CALBPO010000036.1 GCA_937899295.1 uncultured Opitutia bacterium | reverse complement strand
CTGAGTAGGCGATGCGAACAAGAGACGGTGCATCGACCTGTATCCAGATTTTGGCCTCGCGCATGTCGATATGGGAGATCATAGGACCACTGACCAGTGCAGCTTGTGCCGAGATAGTGAATAGGCCTAGAAGAAGTAGGAAGTAAGCGATAGCGCGTTGCATGAAAAAGGGAAAAGTGGAAAACCACTGGAGGCATCTTATTAGCAGATTAAGAGACCTTGATCTTGGCGTGGCGTGCGAAATGTACGGTATTGACAACACGGTCGACAAATGGGGGCTGATTCATCGGCGCAGTTTTGACGGCTTGTAAGATATTCCCGAGCACTTGTTCACGCTTGGCCGTCTCTAGTAGGTAGCGGTGACGGACTTCTACAAGCTCAGGGCGAAGCTCTAACCAAAGTGCTTTAATCTGGCTGACTCGGGGATAGGTGGCTACCCGACGACTGAGGGCTTTATTAGTACGGATATTTGGAGATTTATCCATCGCTGCGCTAATTGCTTCGAGGCATTCACGCTCCTCATCAGCTAAAGACTCCCAACTTATACCGCAGAGTTCGCAGCGGGCTTCTGAGAGTAGGCTATGTAGCGCGCGCGCGCGGATGCGCAGAAGAAGCGCTCCCCAGCGAAGTGGCCAGCTTTCAGACTCATATGCGATCAATGCGAAACGGTTCTTCGGAGCTAGTAGGCGAAGTTTAATTACAAGTGCTTCGGGTGATGTGATTCCACCAGATTCTGGGGTATTCTCTAAAAGTGCGCTGGCCAGCATAAACTCAAAGTCTGACAGGCGCTCTGTACAAGGTAGATGTTGCCAAAGCGCGGTAAAGACCTGTTCAACACGTGCGTGCCGCAGATGACAGTCTTCATGGATACAAGTACCAAAATAGACTAAAGAGAGGTCAAAGTAATTGGCCACCAGCACTAGGTAGGACTCCGCATCGCCATGTTTAGCTCTCTTTAGAAGTGAACGGTTGGCTTTGCGCTCAGGATTGGCGTGCGTTATACGAAAGAAAAAGCGACGAAGAGAGTTCATTGGCAATTGAGGGCAAATGACGGACCTGCGACTAATCTTCTTCACCAGCGCGACGCTGGCATTCATGGCGACAATCGCCCAACACACGGATCCAAAGCTCACGGAGGTCGAAAATACGTATCCGTGCTTCATCACGGAAACCATCGAGGAGGGCAGCATTGGAATGTGTGACTTGATTAAGAAGATGTAGCGTTTGATTGAGCGCACTCAAGCTGTTCTTAAGATGGCAAATAGACAGACCGAAATCTCCTAGATCTAAGGCTTGGATGGAGAGTAAAACATTCATTTCAGCAAGATGCAGGCTATTCGCATAATCCCAGCTGAGTTTGGGAGAAATGGCGTATTGACTGTGGAGCATGAAATGCTCCCAGCTCTTGTGTAAATAGCGGTAAAGCGAGCGTGTGACAACAAAGACAGGATGGCGGTGGAGGGTGTAGGGAGCACCATCATTCGTGTCACCGAGTTCGCTTGGGTGATTGGTATCGTTGGGCTCACCTTGACCCTCCTCTTTGCCTTCGGTGTTTTCCATAAAACTGAAATCTTCAGTCATAGACATGTCATCGGAATCCCAGCCCATCAGAGATGCGACTTCGTCAAGATGGTTCGGCTTATCCTTAACGCTGTTATAAAACGATAGGAAGCGCGCTGTATCCTTATCGGAACCTTTTAAATAGTTTCGCCACTGGGATTCACTCCAGTAGGGTTCACTAGAAAACTCTTCCCAGTCACCTTCAGAATGGTCGAAATTTGGATCGCTCATAAACTGCGCAACTTACGCATGCGAAAAAAATGTGGGCTTTGATTCTAAAAATCAACCCCATTTGCACTTGTGACTGCATTTAATCGTTCTTGGCGTCTGGAAAATAAAAAAGCCGCTTAAAATTAGCGGCTTTTTGAAGAGTCACGGTGGATTGACTCTATCGGCGACGGGCAAGCATGGTCAAGGCGAGGGCACCCAAAATCAGTCCGTAGGCACTGGACTCGGGGATAACTTCAAGGTTGTTGAAATACAGGTTATTTTCGGGTTCCCCATTGTCAGTTCCAGATACGTAAAACTTGAAGTTATCAATTGGGCCGGAAAGCGCGACATTTGGTATCTCGAAGGAGCGCGTCGTATCCGTGCCTGAAGTCCTTGTGATTTTGGCATTCATGATTGTCTCGGTCACGAATCCAAATTCGAGACTGTAGACGCCATCATTCACGTAGGCCCATCCCTCTGCGCCAAGGTCTGTACCGCCAAAGAAATAGTTGTCGTTGCCAACATTAAAATTGAATACACCAGTCTCGGCACTTCGAAGATCGAAGCCTTTGTTACCATTTCGGTAATTCACGCTCAGATCAAAAGAGAAGACATGGCCTGCAGTAAGAGATGCACCGCCACCAAAAGTTCTAAACACATCTATACTGCCGCCGTTATCCGAAGCCATTCGAAAGGAGTTAATTCCAGTATTAAAGTCGCCTGCGCCCACCAGCGA
>CALBPO010000035.1 GCA_937899295.1 uncultured Opitutia bacterium | reverse complement strand
TTATCCTAGAGATAGCGTGATCACCGTGCCTAATGTAATCTGCGTATTACTCAATGACTAGCTTGGGCTTACTTCCCCTTCAAAAAATCACGACTCTCTCTTTTGAGCTTTTTGATTTTTGTTTCACTCTTCTTGAGGTCGCGCTTTTGCATCAAGTCAATGAAGAGCTTGCCATTGAGGTGGTCTACTTCGTGTAAGATGCATCGCCCGAGTAGTCCGTCCGCTTCGATTACGTGCGAGTTACCCTCGGTGTCCTGAAACTCACAACGTATCCCTATTGGGCGATCTACTTTGCCGTTGACCCCGGGAAAGGAGAGGCAGCCCTCTTCGTAGACATCTTCCTTTTGATTAATGATTGTGACTTTGGGGTTCACGATGGCCATTGGCATGATCAAATCGAGTGGCGGTTGCTTGCCGTCGTAATTATATGTGAAAGGAACTTCGACGCCTTCGGGCGGGCGCACATCAATCACGCAGATTTGTAAGGCATGATCGACTTGTTGGGCGGCGAGTCCGATGCCTTCCTCGTCATACATGGTGTCGACCATGTCGTTGGCTAACTCTGCAAGCGCTTCATCAAATTCGGTGATTGGCTCGCCGACTTTGCGGAGAATGGGCTCTCCGTATTGGGTGATTCGTAGGATCATCTTTGAAGTAAGAAGCTGTTAAAAGTAACTAGCGGCGACCGGATGCACGTGCGGGCAGAGGAGCAGCGTTGCACATCACTGTATTTACAATGACTTTGTATTTTGCAGCAACGCTTTCGTAAGCGGATTGAAGTGCGGGCCAAACTGCGGCTGCCTCGCCCCATACTACGGTGGACATCGTACCTGTATCGCGATCGATACCCGTCGCATCAAGTGCGTCGAGGTAGCAGTGAACGGCTTCGCGCACCTTTCCATCCAGTGCGTAAACCGAGATTTGAACTGAGATAAGAGGATCAGTCTTTTCCATGTCCTAAATGTGTAAAGGCGTCTGAGTTTGTGTCCACATTAGTTTTGAAAGCTCGGCGTTTCCATTATGCGCAAAAAAGCCCGCGATGAATCGCGGGCTTTATATAAATCTGTCCTCCGACTTCAGAGCTAGACCAACATGATAGAGGGCGACTCAAGAATTTCCTTGAGTGCTTGTAGATACTGCGCGCCGACTGCACCGTCGATGGTGCGATGGTCGCCAGAGAGGCCGATCTTCATCACCTGGCCGACTACGATTTCGTCGTTTTCATTGACGACTGGTTTCTTGATCGTCGCACCGATGCTTAGGATGGCTGCATTGTTGGGATTGATAATGCCATAGAAGTCGGAGATGCCAAACATGCCGAGGTTCGTCACAGTGAGGGTAGAGCCACTCATTTCGTTGGGGGTGAGCTTCTTCCCGCGTGCTTTTTTGATCAGCGCCTTGGCTTCTGCACCAATTTCGCGTAGACCTTTCGTCTCAGCAGAGCGGATTACTGGAGTCACGAGGCCGTCTTCGATTGCAACGCCAAAAGCAAGGTGTACGTTTGGATGTTGCTGGATGGTTTCACCCTCCCATGAGCGATTAATTGCAGGGACGCGGCGCACCGCTTCGGCAGCTGCTTTGAGAGTGAGATCATTGACTGAGAATTTAGTCCCGCCGTGCTCGGGGGGAAGATTGGCTAACTTGCTATTCAGCTCCTTACGAAGCGCTGCGAGTGGTGCCCCGTTGACTTCAATTTGTAGGTAGAAGTGCGGGGCTTGCGTCTTGGAGGCCACGAGTGCCTTGCCGATACTTTTACGCATATTGGAGACTGGGATTTCTAGAGCTTCAAGCGTTGCTGCAGGTTCGACAGGCTCAGGGCTAACAGCTTGAGCGACTGCCGGAGTGGCTACGCTAGCTTGGGCATTTTCGACGTCGGCCTTGACGATACGGCCACTCGGACCCGATCCATGAATCGTGGCGAGGTCGATGCCTTTTTCGGCAGCAATTTTCTTAGCGAGTGGAGAGGCTTTGATGCGGCTGCCTGTTGTGCTGGCGGCTGCGACCGGTTCCGGGACGACCTCAGGCGCAGGCTCAAGAGCTGCAGGTGCCGGCGTGGGCGCTTCCGCGGCTGCGGCGGGTTCTGGCTCTGGAGTGGCTGTTGCGGGCGTATTGGTTTCCGCCGCGGGCGCTTCCTCGCCAGCTTCTCCGACAGCAGCGATGGCACCACCGACTGCGACCTCGTCTCCGACGCCACAGTATTGTTTGATTAAAACACCGTCGTCAAAACACTCGACTTCCATCGTTGCTTTGTCGGTCTCGACCTCGGCGATCATGTCGCCACTAGCAACTGGGTCGCCTTCGTTTTTTAACCATTTGACGAGCGTACCCACTGTCATGGTGTCGCTGAGTTTGGGCATGTCGATAAGTGTAGCCATATTCTAAAGAGTGAAAGTAAGTGTGAAAGTTAAAGTCTTTTAAGCCATCGCCTTGAGGGCTCCCTCGATAATGCGCTCTTCGTTGGGTAGCTGCCAGTCTTCGAGTTCTTTTGAGTAAAAATTTGGCGCATCGATCGCAGAGACTCTACGTATCGGGGCGTCCAGATCATCGAAGGCTTTGAGCTGAATAATATGTGAGATTTGTGCATCCACGCCGCAGAAAGGTTTGTTCTCTTCGACTAGTAGCGCGCGGTGAGTCTTTCTCACTGAGTTAAGAATAGTTTCTTCATCGAGCGGTCGGATGGAGCGAAGGTCGACGACCTCAACGCTGATACCGTGTGTCTCCTCGAGCGTTTTGGCGGCCTGTAGCGATAGCATTGCGCAGCGACCGTGCGAAACAATCGTCAGGTCGCTGCCTTCCCTCAGAATATTAGCGACGCCAAGTTCGACGATGTATTCTTCATCCGGGACCTCCCACTTCTCGCCGTAGAGAAGGGTGTTTTCCATGACAAAGACAGGGTCATTGTCGCGGATTGCGGCTTTCATGAGCCCTTTGGCGTCGTAGGCATTGGAAGGACAGACGACCTTCAAACCGGGGTGATTGGCCACCATGTTTTCTGGTGTGTGCGAGTGAGTTGCCCCAACGCTAGTGCCGCCATTGGCAGGACCGCGGACTACGATCGGTACATTCATCAAGCCGCCGGACATGTAGCGGCAGAATGAACCATTGTTAAAAAGTTGATCAATCGCCACATAGCTGAACGACATGAACATCATCTCGACGACGGGACGGATGCCGAGCATAGAGGCGCCAATGGCGAGCCCAGAGAAGGCTGCTTCAGAGATAGGTGTGTCGATCAGGCGCTTGTCACCGTGCTTGGCCCAGAGGCCTTCGGTAACTTTGTAAGCACCATTGTATTGAGCGACTTCTTCACCCATGATGCAGACATTCTCGTCGCGTTGAATTTCCTCGTCGAGTGCTTGCTTGATGGCTTCGCGGTATGTGATGAGTGGCATTTTAGTTGTAAAGTTTAGTGGTTGATTCGTTGATTAAGTGGTCCAGCGCTTCTTCCTTACTAGCGGCCTACGTCCTCATTCATTCCTCATTAGTCATTAAAAAAGTAGGTGCCCTTGAGCTCGCCTTCGGAATCGTTGTCGACCTCCCAGTAGACGTCGGTCTGAATTTCGCTGCGTGGAGCGACAGGGCTCTCGTCGGCAAACTTCGCAGATGCTTCGGCCTCGTCTTTCTTTTCTTGATCGATTTTTTTGGCTAATTCTTTGGTCAGAGTTCCATCGGAAAGTAAGTGCTGTTTGACCACGTTGACTGGATCCTTCGTGCGTTTATATTCCTCGATTTCCTCTTTGGTCCGATATTTCTCATGATTGGCATCGGCCACCGAGTGTCCACGGTAGCGATAGGTGCGAATCTCCAATAAGAAAGGTTTGTGCTCCTCGCGTGCTCGGATCATTGCCCGGTTGGCGACCTCGCGAACTTCGAAGACGTCGTGACCGTTGCAGACTTCCCATTCCATGTCGAAGCCGTCTGCGCGGTGGGCGAGGTTCTCCTCAGCAGACGAACGTTTAAGACTAGTTCCCATTGAGTAACCGTTGTTTTCAATGACGAAAACAACAGGAATGTTCCAGAGCGAGGCGAGGTTGAGTGTCTCCATGAAGGAGCCTTGGTTCACTGCACCGTCTCCAAGAAAAGCCATCGCGCAGCCTTTTAAACCCTTGTATTTAAGTGCAAAGGCAAGGCCCGCACCGAGTGGAGTCTGTCCGGCGACGATGCCGTGGCCACCCCAATAATTTTTATCAGGGGCGAAGAAGTGCATCGAGCCGCCCTTGCCCTTGGAGCAACCAGTGTGCTTGCCGTACATCTCTGCCATGCACTCATTCATGGACATGCCGACTGCGAGCGCGTGTCCGTGGTCACGATAGGCGGTGATAATATGGTCATCCTTCTCCATTAGGGAGACGATTCCAGCGGCAACCGCTTCTTGCCCGATGTAAAGGTGGAGGAAGCCACCAATCTTACCTTGATTGTAGGCACGTAGTGATCGCTCTTCAAAGCGACGGATGCCCACTATCATACGGTAAAGATCAATCTTCTCATCCTTGGAGAGCGATTTGTTGATCGGTGCTGTCGCGAAGTTCTTTAATTTAGCTCCGGTCTTCTTGGCGGCAGCTGTGGTTTTCTTTTTGGTAGTAGCCATATACTTAAGTCGTGTATATGTGCGGAACAGTGCTTCATGACAAGAAACAAACCCGGCAGTTCGCCAACTATATGTAAATTAAAGCACGAAATATATTTCGCAATATGGATAACGCTAGTTTTGCATGCTTTGCATAGCCAATTCTGAGATTTGCGTGGGCAATCACCCGTCCTAAGCTTTTGGCTTAGGAACAATTTTGGAGATGCCTCCGTCGATGACGAATGTTTGTCCAGTTACGAACTTTGCCTGATCGGAATGCAGCCATGCGGCGAGA
>CALBPO010000034.1 GCA_937899295.1 uncultured Opitutia bacterium | reverse complement strand
TGAAGGGAAATTTGTTTTTCATGAACCGAAGAGGCGACTTATAAATAAGTTTGTAAAATCTACAGTAAGTGCACAATAGATTCTAAATCAAAATCAACAAGATCTTATATTAACTGCAATAAGAAAGTCTATTTTATTTGGGCTTGGCTAAAAGCACCTTTTAAGCAAAATTGCATTCAAATTGTCTAATAAAAACATCAATTATGAGCAGGCAAGTAACTACCCGTAATCCAATGACTCGCGAAAGGCCTATTCTGCTGGGCTTCGTCGTTCAGCGTAAAGGCATCGATGGACAGATGGAAATCTCTGTCCGATGGGGGCGCTTAATCGGGACCTTTGCTTTACTAGCTGTGCTCGGATGGTTTACCCTGGCAGGTGCTCTTTATTTTCACTTCAAATACAATAAAGAATTCGATCAAGTCTCTTACACTAAGATGCTGACCTTGCTACCATTTGGTCTAGAAACTCACCGCGTGGAGATGGGCAACTACCACATTGAGCGCGGGCTATCAGAGATTAAAGAAGGTAATTACAGAGACGCCCTGCGACTCCTCCGTCTAGGCGTCTCCAGATCGCCAGCAAACTTAGAGGGTCGTCGGGTGCTAGCCGAATTTTACGAAATCGCCCTTAAACGCCATGATATTGCTGCGGATCAACTGCTACAGGGTATAGAGCTAGGGGGCATTCAGGATGGTGATTACCTCAAGGCTACTCTACGTGTTTTGCTCCGCTACCAAATGGATGAGGAAATCCAAAATCTTGCGAATAAATATTTACCTAAAGAACCAGAGCTGACAGATATTAATCGTACGCTAGCTTTTGGCGCAGCCAACGCCAATTACCTTCGAGGCAATTACGATCTAGCAGACGACTATATAATCAACTACAAGCTGCTGGAATCACTTGAGGGTGTTCTCCTTTCAGCTCAAATTAGCTGGGATCGAGGTAGCAAGATAGCCGCAATGACTAAGATGGAGTATTCCATTGAAAAGTTCCCGAATGCAGATCCCCTTCTTATGCAGCTTAGTCGTTATCACC